>JAXDGQ010000040.1:0-9083 GCA_034664965.1 Solirubrobacteraceae bacterium
GGCGGCGGCGGCGGGCGCGACACGCTCGCCCAGGCAGGCGGACGCGAGCCGGAGAAGCTCGGCGACGCGCTCGCGGCCGCGCGCGCGACGATCTCCGCGGCGCTGCAGGGCTGATGCGCGTGCTCGCGCTGGACTACGGCAGCGCCCGCTGCGGCTGCGCTGTGAGCGATCCCACCGAGACGATCGTGACGCCGATAGAGCCGGTCGAGCGTCCGCGCTCGCGACGGGGCATGCTCACGCTTGTTCGCCTCGTGCAGCAGCGCGAGGTCGAGCGCGTGGTCGTCGGCCTGCCGCTGTCGCTGCGCGGTGGCGACAGCGAGCAGACGCGCGAGACGCGCGAGTTCGCCGCGCGCCTGGACAGGCGGCTGGGGGAGGAGGTGGCGGTCGAGATGTACGACGAGCGCTTCACCACGCGCATGGCTCAGCGCCTGGACGTCGCTTCCAGCGCGAGCGAGGATTCGCGCGCGGCGGCGCACCTGCTCGAGAGCTGGATCTCGGCTCACGCGCACTAAGGTCTCAGTTCTTGTCTCGCGGCAATCGATCACCTCCGGCGCACGAGCGCACCGCGCAGGAACGCGAGCACGACCGCCTGGAGCGCGAACGCCGGCGCACCGAGCGCGCGGCGCCCGGTGCGCCGACGCCGGCCGGGCCGCCCGACGACGTCGCTGACCTGGCCGAAGCCGAGATCGCCGAGCCTGCTGCCGCGTCGGAGCCCGCCGAGCCCGCCCGCGCCGAAGCCCAGCCGGGGCCGGACATCGGCGACGGCCTGCACGAGCCCCTCGTCCACGAGGATGCGCTCGTGCTCGGGCAGGAGGGCGAGCACGACGATCTCGAACGCCCCACGCCCCAGCGGCCGCCGTGGGCGGTGCGCGACGACGCGCGTGGCGCGCTGCCCGACCCACCCGTGCCGCCGCCGGCCGGCGAGCGGATGCGCCCACCGGGCGCCCGCGCGAGCGGTGCAGGCGCAGGCGTCCCCGGTAGGCGCGGGCGCGGCAGCGCGCGCTCGGGGGCAGGGCACGGCGGACGGCGCCTGACGCGCGCGCGCGGCGCAGCGCTTCTGGCGCTGGTGGCGGCGGTGGCGCTGGTGTGGTTTCTCGTCTCGCTGTTTCAGCCGTTCGCCGGGTCGGGCAGCGGCAAGGTGATCGTGTCCATCCCGAAGGGCTCGAGCTCGAGCAAGATCGGCTCGATCCTCGCCCACGACGGCGTCGTCTCCTCGGGCTTCTTCTTCGACGCGCGCGCGCTGCTCGCCGGCAAGCGCAGCTCGCTGCACTCCGGGCGCTTTGCGCTCAAGCGCGACATGAGCTACACGGCGGCGATCGACGCCTTGAGCAAGCCGCCTCCGCGCGTGATCGCGGTGAAGGTGGTCGTCCCTGAGGGCTACACGCGCAGGCAGATCGCCGAGCTCGTGGCCGAAGACGCCTTGACGGGCAGCTACCTGGCGGCGACCAAGCGCTCGTCCGCGCTCGACCCCTCCCGCTACGGCGCGCCCGCGGGCACGCGCAACCTCGAGGGGTTCCTGTTTCCGGCGACCTACGACCTGACGGCGGGGGCGCCGGTCAAGCGCCTCGTGGACGAGCAGTTGACGGCGTTTCGCCGGCGCTTCACGGCGGCCGACAGGCGCCGCGCGCACGCGCTGGGGGTGACGCCCTATCAGCTGCTGACGGTCGCCTCGATGGTCGAGCGCGAGGCGCAGACCGAACACGATCGGCCGTTGATCGCCGCGGTCATCTACAACCGCCTGCACGAAGGCATCCCACTGGGAATCGACGCGACGACCTACTACGCGGTGGAGCTGGCCAAAGGGATCGCGACATACACCGGGGAACTGACCGAATCGCAGCTGAAGATCGACTCGCCGTACAACACGCGCACGCACAAAGGCCTGCCGCCGACGCCGATCTCCAATCCGGGAGAAGCGTCGATCAACGCGGCGGCGCATCCCTCGCACGTGCACTTCCTCTACTACGTCGCTGGCGCCGACGGATGCGGCGAGCAGGCGTTCTCGGACACCTACGCGCAGTTCCAGCGCAACGTCGCCGCCTACCAGGCGGCGGTGAAGCGCAACGGCGGGCACCCCCCGAAGTGCAAGAAGGGGTAGTCAACCGCCTGGGCGTGCTCGGCTGGCCGGTCGCGCACAGCCGCTCGCCGGCGATGCACAACGCTGCGCTGGACTCGCTGGGCATGCGCGACTGGCGCTATCAGCGCCTGCCGGTGCCGCCGGCGCTGTTCGCGCAGACCGTGCGCGCCCTGGCGCAATCGGGCTTCGTCGGCGCGAATGTGACGATTCCGCACAAGCAGGCGGCGCTCGCGCTGGCAGACAGCGCGAGCGCCGTCGCCCGGGCGATCGGCGCGGCCAACACGCTCACGCTCGCCGCCGACGGCACGATCGCCGCCGAGAACACCGACGCCCCCGGTCTGATCGACGCAATCGGCGAGCCGCTGGCGGGAAAGCGCGCGCTCGTGCTCGGCGCCGGGGGCAGCGCGCGCGCCGCCGTATGGGCGCTGCTCGGCGCCGGCGCCGTAGAGGTCTCGATCCACAACCGCACGCCCGAGCGCGCCGAGGCGCTTGCGCGCGAGCTGGGTGCGCGCGCGGTCGGGCGACCTCGGGGAGCCGATCTGCTGGTCAACTGCACGTCGGTCGGCCTGCAGTCGGCCAGCGACGAATTGGCCCAGCTCGGGCTGAGCGAGGGCCAGCTCGGCGAATATCCGCTCGTCGTCGACCTCGTCTACCGGGCGGGCGCGACAGAGCTGTTGCGCGTCGCGCGGAGCCATGGGGCGCGCACGCTCGACGGCCTGGAGGTGCTCGTCGCGCAGGGGGCGCTGAGCTTTGCACTGTGGACCGGACGCCCGGCGCCGCTCGATGTGATGCACAGGGCGGCGCGCGCGCAGGAGCCGAGCGGGTGAGCCGCCCCGCTGGACGTGCGCCTCTTGCGGTCCTGCCGCGCGCCTGCTAGCAGCAGCGACGCGATCTCTCAACCGCGCTCCAACCTTTGTCCAGTGGCGCACCGCAGACGCGATCGAGGCGCACACGCGGTCGATGGGCCGGACTATGGACATAGATTTCGCAGATCTGCTGATGGAGGTCGTCTCGCGGCGGGCGTCCGACCTGCACTTGGCCGCCGGCGCGCACCCGACAGTGCGCGTCCGCGGGCGCCTCACGCCGCTGGAGGGCTACCCCAAGCTCTCCCCGAGCGACACGCGCGAGATCATCTACTCGATTCTCTCGGGCGACCAGCGCCAGCGTCTGGAGACCGACTGGCAGCTGGACTTTGCCTACTCGATCCCCGGACACGCGCGATTTCGCGTAAACGCGTACTTCCAGCGCGGAGCGATCGGCGCGGCGTTTCGCCTGATCCCTTTCAACCTGACTTCGATCGAGGAGCTCGGCCTGCCCGCGGTGGTGCACGAGTTCACGCGCAAGCCGCGCGGCTTCGTGCTCGTCACCGGTCCGACCGGCTCGGGCAAGTCCACTTCGCTGGCGGCGATGATCGACGAGATCAACTCGACGCGCGAGGAGCACATCATGACGATCGAGGACCCGATCGAGTTCCTGCACGGCCACAAGAAGTGCCTGGTCAACCAGCGCGAGCTGGGCTCTGACGCGCAGAGCTTCTCCGATGCGCTGAAGGCGGCGCTGCGCCAGGACCCCGACGTGATCCTCGTGGGCGAGATGCGCGACCTCGACACGATCTCCACGGCGCTAACCGCGGCCGAGACCGGCCACCTGGTGTTCGCGACGCTGCACACGCAGGACACCGCGCAGACGATCGACCGCATCATCGACGTGTTCCCCGCCCACCAGCAGGGACAGGTCCGCGTGCAGCTGTCTGTCGCGCTGCAGGGGATCATGACCCAGCAGCTGCTGCCCAACACCGAGGGCTCCGGCCGCGTCGTCGCGACGGAGGTGCTCGTGCCCAACCCGGCCGTGCGCAACCTGATCCGCGAGGGCAAGACCCACCAGATCTACTCGGTGCTGCAGACAAGCTCGGCATCGGGCATGCAGACGATGGACACCTCGCTGGCGACGCTCGTGCGTCAGGGGCAGATCACCCGCAAGCTCGCCGAATCGCGCTCGTCCACCCCGGAGGAGCTCGGGCGACTGCTCGGGGCGGAGACCCTCGATCTCGGCCAGCGAGCCGCGGCGTAGGGAGAGGCCGGCATGAGCACGTATGTCTTCAAGGCGATGGATCTCGCCGGTGTCAAGGCGCGCGGCGAGCTGGAGGCCGACTCCAAGCAGGCGGTCTCCGATCAGCTCAAGCAGCGCGGCCTGATCGTCCTGGACATCGCCGACAAGCACGCATCGCGCGAGATCGAGCTCGGCTTCATGAAGAGGGTCAAGGCCAACGAGCTGGCCGTCTTCTCGCGCCAGCTGGCGACGATGATCTCCTCGGGGATGAGCATCCTGCGCGCTCTGTACGTACTGGAGGCGCAGACGGAGGGGAAGTTCCTCAAGGAGACGCTCGTTGCGGTGCGCAAGGACGTCGAGGCGGGCATCTCGCTGAGCGACGCGATGGCGCGCCATCCGAAGGTCTTCAGCCCGCTGTTCGTGGCGATGACGCAGGCCGGCGAGGCCGGCGGTGTGCTCGAGGGCGCGCTGATGCGCGTCGCCGACCAGCTGGAGAAGGACGCCTCGCTGCGGCGTCAGATCAAATCGGCGATGGTCTATCCGACGCTGGTGATCATCTTCGCCGTCGGCGTCATGATGGCGCTCGTGGCGTTCCTCGTCCCGGTCTTCGAGGGCGTGTTCAAGCAGTTCGGCGGAGAACTGCCCTCGATCACCAAGGTCTCTGTGTTCCTGTCGCACGCCGTGACCGGCTACTGGTGGCTGATCTTCATGCTCGCGGGCGGCATCGCCTTCGCCTTCCTGCAGTGGAAGAAGTCCTCGTGGGGCCGTCCGCAATGGGATCACTTTCGCCTGCACATCCCGATGAAGATCGGCACGATCGTCCAGCAGGTCGCCGTGGCGCGCTGGTCGCGCACCCTGTCCTCGCTGACGAGCGCCGGAGTGCCGCTGCTGCTGGCGCTGGACATCACCGGCCGGACCGGCGGAAACGTCGCCGTCGAAGAGGCGATGGAGGGCGTGATCGCCTCGGTCAAGCGCGGAGGCACGATCGCTGCGCCGCTCGCCCAGGCACCGATCTTCCCGACTATGGTCACGCACATGGTCGGGGTCGGTGAGGAAACCGGCGCGCTGGATGCGATGCTCGACAAGGTCGCCGAGTTCTACGAGGATCAGGTCGAAGCCTCCGTGAAGGCGCTCACCTCGATCCTCGAGCCGATCATGATCGTCGTGATCGGCGGCATCGTCGGCTTCATCGTGGTCTCGATGTACCTGCCGCTGTTCACCGTGTACAGCAACATCAAATAGGCGCCGCCGACCGGCGCCGGCGCCCGTCGCTCAGCCTGATTGTGCCTCGGTGATCCGCAGGCTCCCGCCTAGCACGGACAGCGATACGCGTCCGCCGAGCAGCGCGAGCAGCTCGGCGCCCGCCAGCTCCCGCCGCCATCCGCGCAGCGTGCGCACGTCTGCCTCCGCGCCATCCGCGCGCCACGCCGCGACGATCGCCTGCAGGTCGGCCCGTGCGGCAAGCAGCTCGTAAGCGATTCCGGCCTCTCTCGCGCGCGCCCGCAGCAGCGCCTCGGCGAGCGCGATCAACGGCGCGTCCTGCGGCTTGGGCGCGGGTGGGCGCGCCTCGCGTGGAGCCGGCTCGCCCGGCAGCTCGCGCGCGCTGCGCACGACCGCCAGCAGCTCCTCGCCGCGTTTGCGCAGGTTCGCCGCGCCGGAGCCGCGGATCTGCTCGAGCTCGGCGCCGGAGGAGGGCTTGCGCTTGGCGATCTCCATCAGCGCCGCATCGCTGAGCACCCCCTGTACCGGCCGGTCGCGCCGCGCCGCCGTCTCCTCACGCCACTGCACCAGCGCCCGCGCGATCGGCCGCGCGGAGGGGCTCAGGTTGCGCACGCGCGGCAGGCGCGCGAAGACCATCTGCAGGTCGCGCTCGTCGCTGGAGCCCTGCAGCGCGACGCACTCCTCGCGGGCCCACTCCAGGCGCCCGAGGTGCCGCAGACGGCCCTGCAGCCCGTCGGCGAGCTCGAGCAGGTGCTCGACGTCGCCGCGCGCGTAGGCCAGCTGCTCACCCGACAGCGGGCGCACGTCCCAGCGCGTGAAGCTCGCGCTCTTTGCCAGGCGCACGCCGAGCGCATCGTGGAGCAGCGACTCATAGGACGACTGCGCACCGAGGCCGGCAAAGCCCGCGGCGACCTGCGTGTCGAACAGGTTGGTCACCTCGGTGCCGAGCACCCGGCGCACCAGGGCTATGTCCTGACGACCGGCGTGGACGACGATCTCGACGGCCGGATCGGCGAGCAGGGCAGCCAGCGGCGCCCCGTCGAAGCCCTCCGCAAGCGGGTCGAGCACCTCGATGCGCCGGTCCTCGCCCTCGGGCGCGGCGACGGCGAGCTGGATCAGGCACAGCAGCGTGCGGTAGCGCCCCTCCCCGACGAACTCGGTGTCGAGCGCCAGGCGCCCGGAGGCGCGCGCGGTCTCGGCGAGCGCCTGCAGCGAGCGCCCTGGCTGCTCGGTGCTCACGACGCAGCCGCGCCGGGAAGCAGCCAGAGCACCTTGCCACGGGGCAGGCCCGCCTTGCGCGAGACGTCGGTGCCGTGCTCGCGGATCCACAGCGCGGGCGCCGAGCAGGCGGGGTTTTTCGCGGCAGTCGGGCTGGTCGGGTGCGGGCAGGGCGAGTTCAGGAAGGCGTAGCGCACTTCGCCGGCGGCGATCAGGCGCTTGAGCTTCTCGACGGACGTGAACACCCGCGCGCCGTAGCTTGTGAGGATCACGATCGGGCGCGCGTCCTGGACGACCAGCGAGCCGATCTGCGTCGCCGACTGCGCGGCAACCTCGTAGCGGGCGCGGCCCTGGTGGGCGCGCAGGTAGTTGCTCACCAAGCGCTGCTCTTCGACCGGCAGGGCGCCGACGTAGCCGGCATCTGTGACGTGGTTCTCGATCGCCGTGATGTCGGTTCTGACGGAGATCGTCAGCACCGCGCACAGCGTGAACGCGAGCACGCCCGCCGGCGCCATCACCGCGCGCAGCGAAGCCGGGATGGCGGGCCACCTCGCCAGCGCCGCCAGCGTCAGCGCGCCGAGCGCGCCGGCGAGCGAGATCCACCACTCAGACGTTGTGCCGTAGAGCAGCCGCTCACCGTAGAAGACGACGACGGCGAGACTCACCGCGAGAACGACCAGCCGGGCCCGTCCGCGCGCTTGGCTGGCCCACGCCGCCCCGATCCCCAGAGTCGCGGCCACGGCGGGCACGAGGCCCTCGACATAGCGCGGATGCAGGCGCGCCATGTGGCTGAACAGGACGATGCCCGTGAGCAGCCAGACGGTCAGGCCGGCCGCCACGGCGAGGCGCAGGCGCGACTGCGCCCCGTCGGCGCTTTCAGTCTCTTCACCGTCTGGGCCGGCTGTGGCTCTGCGCCGCCGCACGCTCCACAGCAGCGCCGGTATCCCGAGCAGCAGCGCGGCGAGCAGCTGCATGCCAAGACGCTGGCCCGAGAGCGGGCCGATGCGGGCCAGCAGGCGCGTCGGTGATGGCGGCACGATCGGAATGTGGTCGCGCTCCGATTGCGTGGCCACCGGGTATTTGTGGCCCGGTTCGTAGACGGTGAACTGCGGTTCCGGCGATTTGCCGCCCAGGCGGTCGATGCCGTTGAAGACGAACACGGCGTTCCAGGCGCTTCCGTTGGTCGCTCCGATCGCCCATGGGCGATCGTTCGCGGGCACGAGCAGGGTGGCACTCAGCCAGGCGAGCGCGACGACGACGTAGACCGCGCCGGCCGCCGCCAGCTGGAGCGCGCGGCGGCCGCGGGGGGCCGGGAAGCCGAGCAGCACGATCACGGCGAGCGCCGGAAGCGCGACCAGCGACTCGAGGATCTTCACGTCGAAGGCGAGACCCATCACGGCCGCCCCGGCGAGCAGCCAGCGCGCACGGCCGGTGTCGCACGCGCGCAGGATCAGCAGCAGCGCCAGCACGATCAGCACCATCATCACCGCGTCCATCGTGTCGCTGCGCGATGTGATCACGTCGATCGGCAGGACTGCGAGCGACGCCGCCGCGGCCAGCCCGGCGGTCGCGCTCCACATGCGCCTGACGGCCAGGAACAGCAGCGGCACGGCAGCGATCCCGGCGAACGCCTCGGGGATCTTGAGCGTGGTCGAGGAGAAGCCGAGCACCTTCACGCTGATGACCTGCAGCCACAGATCGACCGGCGGCTTGTCGATCGACACGCTTGCGCCCGGCTCGAACGCGCCGAAGAAGAAGTTGTGCCAGGAGAGCCCCATGCTGCGCACCGCGGCGTCGTAGAAGGGGTCGGGCGCGACCTTGCCGATAAGGATCAGCCGAAGCGCCGCGGCGGCCGCGGTGATCGCGGCGAGTAGGAGCCACTCGTGTGCTTGAACCCGCCTTCTCATCTGCGGAACGCTAGTGTCAGCGCCTCGTGGCGAGCGAGCACACCGACAGCGCAGATCGAACCGAGGAGTCCCAAGGGCCGCGGGAGTGTATGCCCTGTCGCGGCACCGGCACGCTGATCTCCAACCTCGGAGGGACTCCCAGCACTGTCACCTGCCCCTGGTGCGACGGCGCCGGCGTGCGCGTCGCCGGCATCGACGCGCAGGCGAAATGGCTCAACAACGAGCCGCAGGCCGTCGAGGAATCCGGAGACTCCGCCGACGGCGAATAGTGCATGCGTCCAACAGGGATGCAGAACTAAAGATCGCAGGAGCCGAGGTCGATGCACCGGCTGACAAAGCCAGTGTCGAGGTGCCAAGGCAGTACACCTCTCGAGGTGTGTAGCAAAGCCGGCGGCCCTCACAAAGCCAGTCCTAATGGACAGGCCGACCGGGGGACGTATCGCCGTTTACGGGCGATGGGCCAAGAGCTGGCGCTCTAATAACGGATCCTAGGAGGATTCAATGTTGAATCGACTGCGCCAGCGCTTGAGCAAGGAGAGTGGTTTCACTCTCATCGAGCTCCTGGTGGTAATCCTGATCATCGGCATTCTCGCCGCGATCGCCATCCCCGC
>JAXDGQ010000041.1:0-3978 GCA_034664965.1 Solirubrobacteraceae bacterium
CGGCAGCGTGACGGCTGCTGCCGCGCCGGCGCAGATCGCCATCGCCATCAGGCAGCCGGCGACGATCGCTCCCCGCGCGATCGCTGCATGCGATCTCGCCAGCCTGCCGTCAGCCCTGCGGTGCAGCAGTTCGAACATCCCTGAAAGGTACGCACGCCGGCCGCGTCGCGCCGCGCCCCACGGACGCTTTGGCAGCGAGTCGCGCCGGCTGGCGCGTGCAGTCGGCATGAGCGCTCTATCCGAACGTGAACGCGTACCCCGTGACGCCCGGTGCGAAGCGCAGGCTGAGGCGGTGGCGTTGGTCGCGGGGGAGGGAGACGAGCGAGTACAGGCGCTGGCCGCGCACCGTGACGGCGCCGGCGTGCACGTCGGCGCCCGCCTCGCTAGCGGAGATCGGGCGCCCGTCGAGCAGGATCTGCACGGATCGGGCGCGGCCGCCGGCCGAGCTGAGCACGAGGTAGACGTTCTTGGCTTGGAACTCGACATCGATGGCGGCCTTTTCGATCGCCGTCGCCGGCTGGGCGGCGATCCTCCACCTGCCGCTGAAGGCGAAGTCGTTCAGGGATAGCGTGCCGGTGGGCGCAGGGCCGTAGTCCTGCGTGCCCGGCTTGGGGCCGTCGATCCAGCCCTGCGCGCGCTCGGTGCCCAGATACGTCTCCGGCGTCGCCTGTTGGCTGGGCACGATCACGTCGCGCGGATGGCTGCGGCCGCCGATGTCGCGTCCGGCCTCGGCCAGCAGCGCGCGGATGGCGGTTTCGGTCTTCGCGTAGTCGCCCTCGCCGAAGGTCGCATAGCGAACGTGCCCTGTCGAGTCGATCAGGTAGTCGGCTGGCCAGTACGCGTTGCCGTATGCGTTCCACGTGCCCATTTCGTTGTCCTGGGCCACCGCGTAGCGCAGGCCGAACTGCTTGATCGCGTTGGCCACGTTCCCGGCGTCGCGCTCGAACGCGAACTCCGGCGTCTCCACGCCGACGATCGTCAGGCCATCGTGGCGGTAGCTGGCGTCCCAGGCCTTCAGGTACGGCAGCGTGCGGATGCAGTTGATGCAGGTGTACGTCCAGAAGTCGACCAGCACCACGCGCCCGTGCAGGGCGGAGAGCGACAGCGGGCGCCTGCCCGGCGTGTTGAACCAGTCCTGTGTTTCGGTGAACTGCGGCGCCTGGCCGAGGTCCTTCAGGCCGTGCGCAGCGGCCAGCAGCGTGGCCTGGCTGGCGTTCGCGGGCGCCGCCTTCACGCCCGATCCCGACCCGCCGCAGGCCGAGGACCCGTTCGCGGGCTTGAACTTCACCCGACGCCCGCTGATCTCGTGAAGGCGGCTGGTGACCGTTTCCGAGCACTCCAGCGAGGCCGTCAGGTTGACGTCGGGGATGTGCTGCGCGACGAACTGGTCGAAGTTGACGTCCAGATTGGCGATGATCGCGACCGCCGTGAGGATCATGATCGTGCCGAGGGCGCGCTGCAGCAGCGGCCCGCGGCCCGCCTTGCGCACGCGGTCGAACAGGCGCCTGCCGCCGAGCGTGAGGGCGAGCAGCACGACCGCCGAGCCCAGCGCATAGGCCAGCGCGATCACGACCGTTTTGCCGCTGGCTGCGCTGACGGAGATGACCGCGGCGAGGATCGGGCTGGCGCACGGCGTGTAGACGAAGCCGAGCGCGCCGCCGACGAGCATCCCCGACCAGAAGCCGTCGCCGCGCGAACGCGGGCCGAAGCGCGCCAGGCGCGACAGCGGCGCCTCGATGCGGTCGGCGACGTCGGGCAGCAGCAGCGCGGCGCCGAACACGAGCAGCACGACGATCGCCACGTCGCGCAGCGGGTCGCTGCCCAGTCCGACGCCGTCGACCACCTGGGCGATGCCGACGATCGTGATCGTGAAGGTGATCGACAGCCCGAGCACGATGCCGAGCGGCCGCCGCCGGCCGCCCACGCCGCCCGCCGACAGCAGCGCCGGGAGCACTGGCAGCACACACGGCGACAGGGCTGTGCCCGCGCCGGCGAGCACGGCGAAGCCGAGTAGCACGAGCATTGGTCAAGCCTACGTGCGCCGCGGCGCCCAGGCGCCGCTCGTCCGGGCCGCAGCCCGAGGCCTCATTCGCCCGCGCCGACGCGTCGCCCACCGTCCAGGTGGGAAGGGCGGGCCGAGCGCAGTGCGAGCCGGGATCGGGAGTCCGTGAGCCGCGCTCAACGCCGCACCAGCACGTACACGACGGTCACCGCGAGGCCGATCTGCCCGAACGACAGCGCCGTCCCGAGGTTCGACGCGCCGAGCGCGCCGGCGATCGCGCTCGCGAGCACGAACGCGCCAAAGATCAACAGCAGGTCGCGGCCGATGCTGGAGCGCTCGGCCGGCGGCCGCGGCGGCGGCGTGTCCGCGGGCCTGTCGCTCTGAGGCTTGCCGCGGCTCATCGTTCGTCGGCGCTCCGCGCCAGCGCCGCGACGAGCGCCGCCGTGTCGAGCTGCGGATCCTGCTGGGCCAGCAGCTGCTCTGCGGCGAGCCGGCCGCCGAGCGCGCGCAGGCCGCGCTCGCCGTGCTCGTGGGCAAAGTCCGCCAGTGCGTTCGCCCGCCGCGCGTGCAGCCGGCGCTCGGTCGTGTCGGTGCCCGCGCGGTGCTCGCTCAGCGCCGCTATCAGCTCGTCGATGCCCTGCGGCGGCGACAGCGAGGAGACGGCCACGACGCTCGTCGTGGAGCCCAGCGAGCGCAGCGCGGCGCTGACGTCGCGCTTGGCGCGCAGCGCGATCGTCCCCAGGTCGGCCTTGGTGACGACCAGCACGTCGGGGATCTCCATGATCCCCGACTTCAAGAACTGCAGCACGTCGCCGCTGCCCGGCTGCACGACCACGGCCACCGTGTCGGCGACGTCGGCCACCTCCGTCTCGGCCTGGCCGACGCCGACGGTCTCGATCACCACGACGTCAAACGCCGCGGCCAGCGCGTGTGCGGCCGCGCGTGTCGCCCACGCCAGACCGCCGAGGCGCTCGCCGGCCGACGTCGAGCGGATGAATATGTCCTTGTCGCCAGGGTCGAACTCGATGCGCGCGCGGTCGCCCAGCAGCGAGCCGCCCGAGCGCCGCGAGCTCGGATCGACGGCGAGCATCGCCACGCTCTGCCCGTCCGCGCGCCAGGCCCGCAGCAGTGCCGACAGCAGCGTCGACTTGCCCGCGCCGGGAGGCCCTGTGACGCCGATCACGTGTCCCGGCGCCTCGCCGCCGAGCGCCGCCGGCGAGACCTCCGCCAGCAGCGCCGCCGCCTCGAGGCGGTCGCGCGCGGTCGTGCTCTCCAGCAGGTTCAGCACGGCCGGCGCGGCGCTGACGTCCCCATCGCGCAGTCGCGCGCCGAGTGCCGCCCCGGCCCCGAGGGCACCCAGACCAGACGGACCCACCCCTTCGGGGCGTGTGCCCGTCGGCCGCGGTGTCCCGCTCACGCCGAGCCGTTGACCGAGGCGCCGCTGCCGGCCACCGGCACCGGGCTGTTCGCGCCCACGAGCTCCACGATGTCGCGCATGATGCGCGTGATGTCGAAGTCCTTCGGCGTGTACACCGCGGCTACCCCGGCCTCGCGCAGGGCCGCGACGTCCTGCTCGGGGATGATCCCGCCGACGACCACAGGAGCCTCCACGCCGGCCTCGCGCAGCGCACCGATCACCGCTGGGATCAGCTCGCGGTGCGAGCCCGAGAGGATCGACAGGCCGATCACGTGCACGCCCTCCTGCAGCGCCGAGGCGGCGATCTGCGCGGGGGTCAGTCGGATGCCCTCATTGACCACGTCCATCCCCGCGTCGCGCGCCCGCACGGCGATCTGCTCGGCTCCGTTTGAGTGTCCGTCCAGACCGGGCTTGCCGACGAGGATCTTGGGTCGGCGCCCGAGCTTCTCCTGCAGGCGCATGACCTCCTCGCGCAGCTCGCTCATGTCCTCGTCGGGCGTCGCCGCGGCGGCCTCGCCTACGCCCGTGGGCGCGCGGTAGCTGCCGAACACCCCGCGCA
>JAXDGQ010000042.1:0-8368 GCA_034664965.1 Solirubrobacteraceae bacterium
CTGCTCGCCGATGCACATCGGCCGCGCCCGGGTCGAGGCTCGCGTGCGTGAAGGGCCCGTAGCTCAGTTGGTTAGAGCTGCCGACTCATAATCGGTAGGTCCCTGGTTCGAGTCCAGGCGGGCCCACATAGAAAAGGCACCTGCTCGCCATAGGCGTCCGCGCGGGCGTCTGCTTGGGACTTCTGGTTCAGCGGATGGTGAGCGTCTTCTGCGGCCCGACGAGGTTCGAGGGCTTCGGGACGCGCACGCCGAACACTTGATGGCGTTCGACGAGTTGCCGCACGCGGTTTGGCGGTGGCGCCCTGGAAGCGCGATGGTTCGCGCCGCAGCCCGCGACAGCAATGACGGCGATAACCGGACACAGCGCACGCCCGAGGCTCATGGCCATCACACCATAGGCCAACAGTCTGCCCCTCGGCGCCCAGGTCGCCTCCGCCGCCTCTTGCGCTCTGAGGCTATGGCCGCCCGCCCTTACGCGAGCCCGCTCCGCAACATTCGATGATCGGGGCAGTGCTAACTCGCGCTGTCCGATCTCCGACCGAGAGGAAGTAGTGCAACAAACACCCTCTGCCACGGCCGCGGGCCCGTCGAAGTGGCGGCGTGGGCGGCTGCTTGGGCCGTACCGCTGGTTGCAGGGCCGCCGTGCGGACGGCGACGGTTCGGCGTTCTCGTTCGGTCCGCGCTTGCTTGCGTCCATCGTGCTCGCGTTCACTCTGGTCGGCGTCACGGGCTATTTCCTTCTGGAGAGAAATCTGGTGCACAAGCAGATATCCGACTACGCTGCTGGCCAGCGGGCGGATGCGACCGCCTTTGAACGCGAGGGCGCGCGTGGAGCGAACTCAACTGAGGCGCTACGCCGCATCAAGCCGCTGCTCGAAGCCGTGGACGACCATCCCGGCACTCGCCACGCCGTCCTGATCGACTCCCACCACGTAGTCAGGCAGGCGCTCGACCACGCAAGCGTGGGCACGATCGACGGCGGACGCCGGATCGATGCGGCGTTGAAGGAAGCCACCTCGTTCGCCGGTCACGAGCGCGCTCCCGGCACGGACCATCGTGACTTCGAGTTCATCACGCCGGTGAGCCTGCCGGGAGGTCGCTACGCCTACGACGTGACCTACGACCACCGCGCCTATGACGCGCAGGTGAGCGATGTGCGGAAGATCATTCTCCTGATCGGGCTGTTCGCCCTCATCGGCGGTGGCGCCGTCTTTTACCTCGTCGGAGGCCGACAGCTGATGCGCGACCATCGCACGGTTCTGCGCCGAGCCACCCGCGACGGGCTGACTGAACTGCCCAACCAGCGCGCCTTCCACGATGACTTCCCGCAGGCGGTCGCTTCTGCCGCGCGCTACGAGGACGCCTTCGCCCTGGCCCTGTTGGACGTCGATGACTTCAAGCTCATCAACGACCGGCACGGACACCCGCAGGGCGACGCGATCCTCAAGCGTGTGGCCGATGTCCTGCGCGAGGCACGGCCCGGAGACCGTCCGTACCGGATCGGAGGAGACGAGTTCGCGCTGCTGCTGGCCCACACTGACGCCGATGGCTCACGCGTGCTCGCCGGGCGGCTCAGCGAGGAGCTGGCAGAGGCCGGCATCGAGGTCAGCATCGGCGTCAGCGCCCTGCACCCCGGACAGCAGGCCGACACGTTGCGCGCGGAGGCTGATGCCGCGCTATACGAGGCCAAGCGCCAGGGAGGAGGCCGCGACGCACACTTCGACGACATACGAGACCGCGTGTTTGTCACCACCTCTGAGAAGAAGGAGACCGTTCGGCGGCTGATCGAGGAGGGACGTCTGGTCACGGTATTCCAGCCGATCTGGAACTTCGACGAAGAGACCCTGCTCGGGGTTGAGGCGCTGACCCGCCCCGACCCGTCCTACGGACTGTCTGGACCCGCCGAGGCTTTTGATATCGCCGAGCAGATAGGGCGAGTCCACCAGCTAGATGTGCTGTGTATGGAAAACGCGCTGGCGTTCGCTCCCGAGCTTGAGCCGGGGGTGCTCCTGTTCATCAATCTCTCCCCGCTGACCCTTGACTTGGACTCCGAGGCACCCGCCTGGCTTGGCGCCGCCGTCGAACGGGCGGGACTACGACCGCAGGACGTCGTGATCGAGGTCACCGAGCGGTTCGGGGGGCGTACCGCGTCGGTGATCAAGCGCCTGAAGCAGCTGCGTCAGCAGGGTTTCCAGGTCGCAATCGATGACGTCGGAACCGGCAACTCGGGCCTGGAGATACTGCGCGGCATCGAAGCGGAGTTCGTCAAGCTCGATCGAAGCATCGTCGTCACCGCTCCTGCCGAGCCGGGCGCTCGGGCGGTGCTGATGGCGATGGCAACATTCGCCCGCCAGACCGGGGCCTTTGTGATTGCCGAGGGCATTGAGGACGAGGACACGCTCGACTTCCTCCGCAGAATCAACGACCGAGATCTCTCCGCTACAGCGATCATTCAAGGCGGACAGGGTTATGGCCTTGGCCGACCGTCACCGCACCTCTCATCAGAGCCGCCCCCGATGCTTCATGACAGGCGGGTCGTGCCGCTGCCCGAGTGAGGTAGTTGAGTTGCGCAGCGAGAGCGCTCAGATCGGGCCACATGTGGACGCGAGCGCCCGCTGTCGCTATTTCGAGAGTCCCGGCTTTCGAATTAGGAACTGAGCCCCGAAATGCTCGACGGCCGCGTCGTGTGCTGCGACGAACTCATCGACGGCCTGTGTGACTCCGTCGTTCCACCAGCCCTTCACCCCGTAGTCATCGCCCGCCAGGACGCCGCCGGGTTTGACGAGTGTCCAGAAGTTCTCAAGATCGGTCTTGACCGCTTGGTAGGTGTGATCACCGTCGATGTACGCCCAGTCGAACGGGAACGTAACTAGCTCGGCGGCCGCCTCTGCGGAGGGCATCCGGTGAATCGCCACCTGGCCGGCCGCACACTGGGGCGCGAATCGGGCGACGACCCCCCGGTGCAGATCGTCCATGCCGGCTTGATCAGAAGCGCCGTAGCCGCTGATCCTCCCCCCACCGAACACCGCGCGCTCGTAGCCGTCGGCGTCGATGTAGCGCCACGGATCGACGAGATGAAGCTGCTTGGGCTTGTTCCATCGAAGCAGCTGCGAAGAGAAATCGCCTTCCCACACTCCCACCTCGACGCCAAGTCCCCGCTTGGGGAGACGGCGCAGCAGCGCGACCCGATCTGTCCGGCGACGCAGTCCGTGTTGCAGTCGCTTCACCGTCGGGCCCACTCCATGATTGCGAAGGCTCTTCCGTAGCCTTGCAGTGGTGCTCGCTGGCCGAGTCTGATCGTCGCTCATGGAGGAATCGCCTAATCCTTGCCGCCGCGGTGCCCTGCTCCGACCGCGCGGGCAGCCTAGTCCGAATGGGCCGGCCGGTCAACACAAAACGTCGCGGGAGCAGCGGAGCTCAAGCGCTTTCGACTCTCGCCAGCCGTCGAGCGGCGTGGGTTCTGCTGGCGCGATCCAGCGCCCCGGCGTGGCGCTAACGCCTACTCCGCGGGAACAGCGAGTAATCGTCGAGAGCATCCTGCACCGCCGTTGTCGCTCGAGAGAGCCTGAGCGCCCAGCCAGAGCGAACGCGCGCTCCGATCGGGCCTCCCCGCGCCCAGGTCTTCCAATGCCACATGCCGAAGCGACGTTCGAGTGCGGCGCCGGGACCCCGGCCGCCCTCGGGCGCCAAGACGACGCGCCTCGACCTCACGTCAGTGAAGCTCGGCGACGGGCTGGTCAATGGCATGTGAGCCCTCGTCCCATCTCCTAACCCTCCTAAAAGGTCCTTAAAAGTACCTAAACCTGCCCTGTTCGCAACGCTACTTCCGGGGGAGACGGGTAAACGAGAGCCGATGGCCACTCAGGCCTCAAACTCATCACGACCATCGAAGGATCTGAGGTGTCGGTATGGATCGCCGATGGCGGGGATAGCTTCCGGGTTACCTGGCCCGGCGGCCAGCGCCTGCTCACCGGTTACAAACACGCCCTCGTGGTCGCGCATGAGGTCGCCCGCAGGCTCGCTAAGGACAGCTGATAGGTCCGCAAAGACCGGCTTGGTCGGAGTCCTCGGACACCCCCTACTCCCCCGACTCGGCAAGACGTTCGGCGGCAGCGCGGGCCTCGTCGATGTCTCGGTAGTGGGTCACGAGAACTGCCACCTCGTTCGCCCACACAAAGACGGGTGCGTAGCGAAGTCGAAGCTGACCACGGCTTCCTGCCGAGTGCGCATATTGGGTGGCGATCACCAGCACGACTCCGTTGTCGAGACCGAGCATCTCCTCGACCTCCACGCGGTACTCGTCAAAGCTGCCGATCCAGTTCTCGAGAAACCCCCGTATCGCGGCGGTCCCAGAGTGAGCGCCGAGCCCCCACGGCGTCACGTCCCAAAGGGAATAGGGGCCAAAGAAGCCCATCATCCGGTCGAGGTCGCCTTCGTTGACCGACGAAAACAGATGGCGCGTGAGCTCGACCAGGTCGGGGGTCGTGGACTCCTCGGACATCGCCCGCCCAGTATCCCGCGGCGGCTCGTCGTTCAGAACGCGGGCAAGAATGAGCTAGAACCCAGCGCGCGGGGGGCGGGCCGGCGGCGTAGCGCGGGTGTACGCTGAAGGGGTTGTGGCTGAGGTGACGCCAGCCCTGTATCGCGCAGGCTCAGGAGAGCCGCTGCTCATGCTGCACGGATTCACCGGCGCATGGATGCACTGGCGACCGCTCTTGGGCGAGCTCGCAGGGCGCTACGAAGTAATCGCGCCGACGCTCGCCGGTCACGACGGCGGTCGCCCGTACCCGCCCGGCAGCCCGATGAGCTTCGCCGGCTCGACCGACGCGCTCGAGGGCGATCTCGACGAGCTCGGCATTGGCAGCGCGCACATCGTCGGCAACTCGATGGGCGGTGCGCTGGCGCTGGAGCTCGCCAAGCGCGGCCGGGCCCGCTCGGTCGTTGCGCTGGCGCCCGCGGGCGGCTGGATGCCGGGCGACGGCGAGGCGCGCCGCCTCGCCCGCTTCTTCGCACGCCAGATGCGCGTGACCCGCCTGCTGCAAGCCCGCATGGCGACGATCGTCGCGCGCCCGAGGATCCGGCGCGCGGCCTTGCGCGACATCATGCGCCGCGGCGATCTGGTGCCTGCGTCGGACGCGTTGCGGATGACGCAGGCGGCGCTGGCCTGCACGGTCGCCGAGCGGGCGATCGAGGCTCTTCGGGCCGACCGCGGCCTCTCGCTGGAAGACCTCGATCGCATCGACTGCCCGGTGCTGCTGGCCACGCCGCAGTTCGACCGTGTACTGCCGCCCGAGCGCCACGCGCCGCGTCTGCGGCGCGAGATCCCCGGCGTCGAGTCGCTGATCCTCAAAGACTGCGGGCACGTGCCCATGTGGGACGACACTGCGCTGGTTGTGCGCGCGATCGGCGAGTTCGTCGACCGACACACGCCGTCTCCCGCGTCGATCCCGCTCGTTGGCACACCCGCGACGGCTTCCTAGCCGCGCCGCTGGTTCGTTTCAGCGACGCGCGGCACCCTGCGACGTCCAAATTTGGCGTGCATTTTGCTCGCTCAGGTAGTAAACTGCCCCATGCAGCGAGTCGGATACCTGTAAAGCGAACCGACGAAGGGGGAGAGTATGACGCCGCTTGAGATGGTGCTCCCAACGCCAACACGCGAATCAGGAGCAGCCGCTGGCCCGACCGGGGAGGCCCAGCTTTTCGCACGCCACATCGAGGGCGATCAGGTCGCACGCGAGGCGCTGGTACGGCGCTTCATGCCGCTCGCTCGCAGCCTCGCACGGCGCTACGACCGCTCGTCAGAGCCCTTCGAGGACCTGCTTCAGGTCGCCTCGCTCGGGCTGCTCAAGGCGCTCGACCGCTTCGACCCGACCCGCGGACACCCGTTCGCGTCGTTCGCGGTTCCGACGATCCTCGGCGAGATGCGCAGGCACTTCCGCGACGCCGGCTGGTCGGTGCACGTCCCGCGCGGTTCGCAGGAACGCGCGCTGAAGGTGCGCGACGCCCAGGAGCGACTCGCCAACGCGCGTGGGCGCGCGGCCACGGTCAGCGAGCTCGCGGAGTATCTCGAGCTGAGCACCGAGGAGATCATCGACGCGCTGCAGGCGATCCAGGCGTACGAGTCGCTGTCACTCGACGCTCCGCGTCCGGGCGCGACCGACGAAGCGACCTCCTACGGCGATGCGATGGGCGAAGAGGACAAGCGGTACGAGCTCGTCGAGCTCGACGCCACCGTCACAGCCGTCCTCGGACGGATTCCCCAGCGCGAGCGCGAGATCCTGAGTATGCGCTTCGTAGAGGATCTGACGCAGACCGAGATCGCCGAGCGGGTGGGCATCTCGCAGATGCAGGTTTCGCGTTTGCTGCGCCGGTCGCTCGATCAGCTTCGGGCACTGACGGCGACGAGCTGACACGGGCGCCGAGGACGTCGCAGCGGCTGTCGTCGCCGATCGGGCCGATGGGAACGAGCGGCAGGTCGCCCAATGATCGCGGCACGGTGATGGGCGCGTCGCCGAACGTCTCTCTGACGCTCTCCAACCAGCCCGACAACGTGCTGCTGGTCCGCGAGACCTTGACCGGGATGGCAGAGACGGTCGGCGTCGACGGGGTCGACCTCAACGACATCCGCACGGCGGTGACCGAGGCGTGCAACAACGTCGTGCTGCACGCCTACGAAGGCGAGGAAGGGCCGCTGCAGGTCGAGCTGTACGTGAGCGCCGACGCGGTCGAAGTCGTCGTGCGCGACCACGGCTTGGGGATCAAGCCGCACATCCGCTCAGACGAGGAGGCGGCGCTGGGCATCGGCCTGTCGATCATCCAGGCGCTGGCGCCGCGCGTCGAGTTCAAGGACGTCGACGGCGGCGGCACGGAGGTTCGCATGGAGTTCGCAACGCCGACCGCGCAGGCGCTGGACTCGGGGGTGCTAAACGGCTTTCAGGCCCCGAGCGTGGCGCGCTCGCGGTTGGCCACGACGACCGGCTTGTCGGTGGCGCCGGACACGCTCGCGCGCCGGGTCTTGCCGCGCGTGATGTGCGTGCTCGCGGCCCGCGCGCACTTCACGACCGATCGCATCTCCGACACCGAATTGGTCGCCGACGCGCTCGTGTCCGAGGCGTTTGCGCCGAGCACGGGCGATCACCTCAACGTGTCGGTGACCGTCGAGCCGCGCAGCCTGGAGCTGCGGGTCGGGCCCCTGGACAGCGGCAGCGCCCAGCGCCTGATCGCGAGCTCTCCCGCCGAGGGGGTCGGACCGGTCATCGAGAAGCTGACCGACGATCGCCGCATCGCCACCGAGGGCCCGTCGGAGATGCTCGAACTTCGCCTGCGCGACCAGCGCTGACACAGACGGCGGCTCGAAGCCGCAACCTGGCGCAGCCTTGGCCGCGGGCAAAAAAATAGGCGGTGACCGCCGGGGGTAGCGGTCACCGCCTGAGGGAGGACAACTCCAGAGGTGCATATTCCCCCTGGACGTGCCCCTAAACATCTTTTTCTAAAGAGATGATCTGGTCGCCGGGCGGCTCGGCCGCTCGCGCGCCGGCACCTCGGGGGGCGCGGCGACGACTGCGCGTCTCGCAGCGGTTAGCCGCCCCGGGGCCGGGGTAAATCGAGATGGACAGCGGACGCCCGCCTCGGTGGGGCGTGATGCGGCCCATAGGAGGAGAGGATGCACGACGGCGGGATCGAGACGGGGACGATTCGCACGAATATTCCGGCGCGGCTCGATCGCCTTCCGTGGTCGCGCTTTCACTGGTTGATCGTCCTTGGCCTAGGGACGGCCTGGATCCTCGATGGCCTGGAGGTCAACGTCGTCGGCGCGATCTCCAGCCGCATCTCCGAACACAATGCCGGCATCGGCATCAGCGCAGCCGACGTCTCGGGCTGGGCCGCGTCGCTGTACATCCTCGGGGCGTGCATCGGCGCGATCGTCTTCGGTCAGCTGACCGACCGCTTCGGCCGCAAGCGGCTGTTCATGATCACCCTCAGCATCTACCTGCTCGGCACGCTGCTGACCGCCCTCTCGTTCTCGCCGGGGTGGTTCTTTGCGGTGCGCTTCGTCACGGGCCTGGGAATCGGCGGCGAGTACTCGGCGATCAACTCGGCGATCGACGAGCTGATCCCCAAGCATCATCGTGGGCGCGTGGATGTCTCGATCAACGGCAGCTACTGGCTGGGCGGCATCGGCGGCTCGCTGCTCGCTGTGCTGATGCTCAACACGAACATCTTCCCGACCAACCTCGGTTGGCGCCTGTCGTTCGTGCTCGGCGCGGTCATCGGGCTGGCGGTGCTGCTCGTTCGGCGCTACGTGCCCGAGAGCCCGCGCTGGCTGTTCATCCACGGACGTGAGCAGGAGGCGGAGAAGATCGTCAGC
>JAXDGQ010000043.1:0-2661 GCA_034664965.1 Solirubrobacteraceae bacterium
CGATCCGCGAGCGCTCGCGGCAGGTAATGGGTGCTGTCGGTGGCGACCGCGACGGGCATGCGCGGCGGGACGCTACAGCAATGCCTGCGCGAGCTCTCCCGACTCGTACATCTCGGTCACGATGTCACAGCCTCCGAGCAGCTCGCCGTTGACGAACAGCTGGGGGATCGTCGGCCAGTCAGAGATCGCCGACAGCTCCTGGCGGATGCGCGGGTCCGGGAGGATGTCGACGGCCGCGAACGGGGTGTCGAGCGACTGCAGGGCGGCCACGGTGCGCGCCGAGAAGCCGCAGGCAGGCGCCTCCGGGGTTCCCTTCATGAACAGGATCACCTTGTGCTCGGCGAGCGCCTCGGCGATGGCCTCGCGGATCGGGTTGGACTCGCCCGGCGGGGCGGCCTCGGGCTCGGGCGCCGAGGGCTGCCCGGGCGACATCGGAAGGTCTCTGACGGGGTTACTTGACATGAAGGGCTCCTCGGCTCATTGGGTGGGGGACGGCTCCTTGGGCTGCTGCTGCTGTGCGGCGCCCTGCTGCGGGACGAGCGTCTTCAGCGACAGCGCGTGAATCGCCGCGCCGATCTCTGCGCCGAACACGTCGTAGACCAAGCGGTGCTGCTCGATGCGGCTGCGCCCGGCGAACGCCTCGGCCGTCACCGTCGCGCGGAAGTGGTCGCCGCCGCCGGTGTAGTCCTCGACCTCCGCACGCGAGCCGGGGATGGCCGCCTCGATGCGCGTTGCGATGTCCTCGGGGGAGGGCATGATCTAAGCGTAGAGGATCGCGCCGGCGCTTCCGCGGGCCGCAACGGTGGCGCTATACTTTGGAAAGTCTTGCGGTACTCACAGGAGCGAAACGATGATCACGCTTAGCGACAAGGGTGCGGAAAAGGTCCACGAGTTCCTCTCCTCGCAGGGGACGGACGTGAGCATGGCAGGCCTGCGCGTGGGAGTTCGCGGCGGAGGCTGCTCGGGCTTTCAGTACCAGCTGGCCTTCGACGAGCAGCGTGACGAGGACGTCGTGTTCGAGAGCCACGGGCTGAAGCTGCTCGTCGACAACGAGAGCCTGCCGTTCGTGCGCGGCTCGATCATCGACTACGAGGAAAGCCTGCAGGGTGCGGGCTTCAAGGTCACCAACCCCAACGTCGTCGCCGCATGCGGCTGCGGCTCGTCCTTCCGCGTAGCCGAGGAAGAGCAGGTCTCCGCAGTCTGAGACGCGCCTCGCCCCTGGCGGCGTTCGCGCTGCTGGCGGTCCTCGCGCAGCTGGCGGCCCTCTCGCTCGCGGGATGTGGAGGTTCGCGCGCGAGCAAGACGACCGGCGTCTCCTACGCCCCGACGCTCCCAGCTCCAGCGCCGCGCGGGCCGGCCTTCGGGCTGACCGAGGACAACGCCGACCTGCTGTGGAGCCCCGGGGCGTCCCCGTCCTCGGCATCCGCGTCCGCTTTCGAGGCGGCGCGCCAGCGCCTGACCGCGCTTCACCCGCGCTACGTGCGCCTGCTCGTGGACTGGGCCGCGCTGCAGCCCGAGGCCGACCGCGCTCCGTCGCTGCAGGGGCCCGTCGACGGTTGCGCCCGGTCGGTCGGCCCCTGCGCTCCCTACGCCGGGCTGCGCGAGGAGCTCGCGGCGATCGCCTCCCAGCAGCGCGCCGCTGCAGCCGAAGGACGGCCGGGCTATGAAGTCGTGCTCGACGTGTTCGGCACGCCCGCCTGGGCGGCTCGGCCGGCGTCGGGTTGCGAGCTCGGCGCAACGCTTGCATTCTCGCGCCCGATCAACGCGGCGGGCGTCGCCGGATACCGTGCGCTGGTCCGCTCGCTGCTCGCGCTCGGCGCGAGCTCGGGCGTGGCGCTGAGGTGGTGGAGCCCGTGGAACGAGCCCAACGATCCCGTCTTCCTCAGCCCGCAGCGCCCGGCCTGCACGCCCGCGGCACCCTCACTGGCACCCGCCGTATACGCCCAGCTCGCGCAGGCGATGGCCGGCGAGCTGAGCGCAGAGGGGGGCGTTCACCATCTGCTGCTCGGAGAGCTGAACGCCTTCGCGACCGACTCGCCACACCGCACGAGCGTCGCGGCGTTCGTCGCCGCGCTGCCGGCGAGCGTCGTCTGCCTCAGCGATACGTGGTCGATCCACGCCTACGCCTCGAGGACCAGGGCGTCATCCGGGCCTGACCCGGTGGCCATGCTCGCGGCGGCGCTCGACGCCCGTGGAGCGTGCGGTGCTCGCGCGAGCATCTGGATCACCGAGGCCGGTGCCGGCGCGCGACACCCCGGCCGGCCGCGGCCGCCGGGCGCAGAAGACGCGCACGCGGGCTGCCTGGCGCTGGCCGCGCAGCTGGATCGCTGGGCTGCGGACCCGCGCGTGCGGGCGGTGCTCCAGTACAGCTTCCGCGAGGACCCGGCCTTCCCCGTGGGCCTGCTCAGCGCCGATCTCGCGCACGTCTACCCGGCCTACCGGCTGTGGCTCCGATACGCGCGCGCGAGCGCGCAGGGGCGGCCTGTCCCAGCTCAAGCGGCGCTCTGCGCGTAGGCTGGCGCCGTGGCGATCCTCCCGCAGTCGCTGCGCAGCCTCACGCCGGTGCGCCTGCGCGACGACGTCCGTCTGCGCGCGCTCGCGGTGGGGCTCGAGCTGATCCCGCCGCGCACGATGCACTCCGCGCAGGACGCGCGCATCCTG
>JAXDGQ010000044.1:0-6898 GCA_034664965.1 Solirubrobacteraceae bacterium
CTGCCACGCGCCCCGCCGGCGAGTAGGCGCTGCGGGCCGCCGGCGCCATGCGGCGTCAGCGCGCGCGAGAGCGCGCAGCGACACACAGGCACGCGTAGTGAACGGTGAACAGCCGCCGCGCGAGCGAAGGCGCTGCGCCGTGCAGCGAGCGTCGTGCGGCCCACTTGACCGAGCCCTGCGCGCGAGCCCGCGTGCTCGTGGCGAAGAAGCGGTGCACGGCGAGCGGCAGCGCGTCCTCGAGCTCGCCGGCGATCGCCAGGCCGGCGCGGGCGACGATCGCTCGCGCCGCGCCTCGGTCCAGGCGCTGCAGGTGCCCGACCTCGGCGGCGTGCTCGCGCTTGCCGGCGCGTCGCGCCGACACGTTCGCCTCCAGTGGCACCTCGACGATCACCGCCTTGCACACCCGCCCCACCTCGGCCAGCAGCGCCGCCGGGTCGGGTACGTGCTCTAGCACGTGCGAGAGGATTCCCAGATCGTGCGCTGCATCGTCCTGTGGCAGATGCAGGCCGTCGTAGCGGGCGACCACGTCGATCTCCGGGCGTTCGCCGGCGATCGCCACCGCCGCGTCGCTGATCTCGACGCCCGCCAGGCGCCCGCCAAAGCCGCGGCGGTGAAGCTCTGACAGCAGCGCTCCATCGCCGCAGCCGACCTCCAGGACGCTCGCCGGGCGCACTCCCGCGCGCGAGCACAGCTCGAGCACGTGGTCGGCCTTGCCGACGGCCCCCAAGGCGCGCCAGGACGCGTAGGCAGCGGAGCTCTGCGGGTCATGTGAGTAGGCCTGCTCGTAGAAACGCCTAAGTGCCGCCGATCCGTTCACGCCAGGGATTATTGTCCGCCCGGTGACGAACAGGCTCATCGCGTCGCTGCGCGACGCGCCTGCGACCGTGCCCGCGCTCGGCGCGATGACATTGTTTGTGGTGTGGGCCTCCGGCCAAGCCGGCTATCCAGTCACGCGCTGGGGCCCGGGAGGCTTGATCCTCCTAGCGCTTCTCGGCGTCGCCGTCGTCTTCATCGGGCTCGACCGAGCGAAGCTGCCGATCGCGCTGAAGATCGCCCTGGTCTGCTTCGCCGCCTACACCGCTCTGAGCTTCCTGTCGATCCTGTGGGCGCGCGTGCCGGGGGATGCCTGGGAAGGAGCCGACAGGACCCTTCTCTACCTGATCGTCTTCGCGCTGTTCGCCTGCTGGCCCCAGCGGGGGGCCAGTGCTGCGCTGCTGCTGAGCGCTTGGGCGCTCGCGATGATCGCCTTGGCGGCGTTCGTTGCAATACACATCGACGACGCCTCCGCGAAGAGCCTGCAGACCTTGCTCCCGTTCGGCCGGCTGATCTACCCCAGCGGCTACGCAAACGCGAACGCCGCACAGTGGTTGATTGCGTTCTGGCCGGCTCTGCTGCTCGCCCGAAGCAAGGGCCTGCCGTCAGCCCTGCGGGGGCTTCTCGCGGGCGGCGCGGTCCTGCTGGCCGAGGTGGCATTGCTCAGCCAGAGCCGCGGCTCGCTCTACGCGACGCCGGTGATGCTCGTGCTCGTCTTCGCGCTGCTCCCCGGGCGGGCGCGGACATTCGCGTTTCTTCTGCCGGTGGCCATCGGCATCGCAGCCGCGGCACCGGCCGTGATACGCGTCGGCGACAGGCTGAACAACGGTGAAGCCTCGACCACCCTGGTGCACAGCGCGGTCACGGCCATGCTCGTCGCGTCGGTGTGTGTCGCGCTGGCCGTCGGATTGGCGGCGGCCATCGAGAGCCGCGCGCGGCCGGCCGAGCAGACCGAGCGACGGATCCGCACTGCGGTTGGCGCGATCGCCATCGCCAGCCTCATCGGCCTGCTGGGGGTCGGTTTGGCCGCCGTGCACGATCCGGTTGGCCGGATCAGCCATGGATGGGACACCTTCACCCAGGGATACGCCGCAAACGGCTCGGGCGACAGGCTCACCAGTGGCCTGGGCAGCAATCGCTACGACTTCTACAGGGTCGCGCTCGACGAATTCGCGTCCCACCCGCTGCTCGGCATCGGCGTGGACAACTTCCAGCAGCAGTATCTGGCACACGGCCGGAGCGACGAGACCCCCCGATACCCCCATAGCGTCGAGCTGCGCACGCTGTCGCAGCTGGGACTGGTCGGAACGCTGCTGGCCATCGCCGGCCTTGCAGCCGCCCTGCTCGCCGCTCTGAGGGGCATCTGGGTACGGAGTGCGACCCGATCGGATCCGCTCGCCGGGGCGGTCGCCGCCGCAGCTCTCAGCGGGTTCGCCTACTGGATGGTGCACGGCTCGGTCGATTGGTTCTGGGAGTTCGCCGGCTTGGGCGCGCCCGCGTTCGCACTGCTTGGATTGGCGTGCGCGCTCGCGCCGAGGAACGGCGGCTGGAAGGGCGCCCTGCCTTCAACGGCGGTGGCGCCGGGCGAGACGGCGCCTGTGCGGCCACGAGGTTTTTCACCGCCCCGCCGGCTTGGCGCACTCGCCGGCGTCCTCCTGGCCCTCGCCATGGCCGTGTCGCTTGCCCTGCCGTGGCTGAGCTGGCGCCAGGTACAGGGCGCCGCGCGGGTCTGGACCAGCGACCCCGCAGCCGCATATGCCAGGCTCGACGACGCGGCCAGCTTGAACCCGCTGAGCGACGAAGCGAACCTGGTCGCCGGCAATATCGCACTGCGTCTGGGCGATCTGAGGCGCGCCGAGCGCCAGTTCACCCAAGCGCTGAAGCGCAGCCCGCACGACGCCTACGCGACCCTGATCCTCGGCGCGATCGCATCCGCTGAAGGCCACCGCAGCGCCGCGCTGAGATTGCTCGCAAGCGCCGCGCGCCTGAACCCCCGGGACCCGGTGGCGCGCAGTGCGCTCGGACGCGTTGCAAGCGGCGGTCACGTAAGCGTTCAGGAGCTCGGTCTATCGGTTCTGGCCAAAGCCCGCGAATTCCGATGATCCCCGCTTTGGATGGTCCGGCACCGGTGGTTCGGCCCTCGACATCGTCGACATCGTCCGGTACATTTATGAGGGCTTAATTGATGTTGTCGGCAGGTCTCGACTCGCCGCTCGTGGAGGCTGAGGCCCTGGCTTCAGGGCCTCCAGGCGGCCCCGGGGCTCGCGCTGGATGCCAGTGCCCGGGTAAAGGATTCCAAGGCAAGGAAGCATGAGGAAACTACGCACGTTCACTTCGGCAGTTGGCTTGGCGGTCGTCCTGGCGGGCGCGATCACTCCCGTGGCGACGGCAAATCCATTGCTGAGCGGCTATAGCGGTCCAGGGCAGGGAAGCCAGGCGATTCTCGGATCCGCCCTGCTGAACACGCCGGCAGGCGGAGGAGGGGGACCGTCGGCCGGAGCCGGTACCACGCTTGCCAGCCCGCGGTCGGCCGGCTCATCCGCGCCAAATTCGAGCCGGTCCAAGCGCAGCGCGACGGGCAAGCCGCCCACGCAAGCTCGACCAGCGCCGGCAACCGCGCAGAGCGGTTCTGTTGACCGCCGCGCCGTCAATGACTCGCAGTCCGGCGTGCTCGGTCTCTCCGGGACAGCTTGGCTCGAGGCGCTCTTGGTCCTTGCCGCCATCGCGCTCTTGGCCCTGCTCACGCGGCAGCTGGCGGCGCGCGGGGCCCCGGGGCGTGACCATGGCTAAAGGGATGGCGCCGATAGTCCGACTAAACGGGTAGCAACGATCGCTAGAGCTGTGTCGCGCACCCCTATCACCCAACAGACCTCCACCACGCTGCCGCTGGAAGGCGAGCTGGCGCGCTCGGCGCCGCAGCCGCACGCGCTGCGCAGCGGTGTTTTCGGCGGGCCCCTGCAGTGGGCGCTGGAGGGGGCCGGATGGCGGCTGTTGCAGCCGACCGTGGACTTCCTGTTTCTGTGCGCGGCAGTGGTGATCGCCCAGCATGGGCTGCATCGCACGCTTTATCCGTCCGCGACGCAGGCTCCGCTGCTCGCGTTCCCCTTCATCGTCGTGCTGCTGTTCTACCTGCGCGGCCTCTACCGGACGAGGCTCCGCGCGCTCGTGCTCGATGGCGTCGTACCGGTTATGAGCGCTGTTTCGGTCGGCGCCATGACCGTCGCCGTGCTGTCGCTCTTCGCCAACGGCCACGCGCCTCGCGGGTCGGAGGTCATTCGCGCGTGGCTGATCGCCCTCGTCGGCGTCGGGATCGGACGGATCATCCTGTCCTTCGCGCAGCGCTGGGCGCGTGCTCGCAGGCTGGTCGGCAAGCCGGTCCTGATCATGGGCGCCGGCCTCGTCGGCACGCAGGTCGCGCGACGGCTCGAGAACCACCCCGAGTACGGGCTGGCCCCGGTGGGCTTCCTCGATGAGGATCCGCGTTCGATCGCCGAGGTGGGGGGTCGCAGCCTGCCCGTGCTCGGAACCGTGGATGACCTCGACGCGACCGTCGAGCGCACGGGCGTCAGGAACCTGATCGTGGCCTTCTCATCGGTTGCCGACGAGCGGATCAGCAGGCTCGTCCAGCGCTGTCAAGAGCTGGGCGTGGAGGTTTCGGTCGTCCCGCGCATGTTCGACACGATCAACAACCGAGTGGGCTACGACACCGTCGGCGGCCTGCCGCTCATGTCGTTCACCACGGTCGATCCGCGAGGCATCCAGTTCGCGATCAAGCACGCCCTGGATCGGGTGCTGGCGCTCGGGCTCCTGATCTTGCTGATGCCGCTGCTCGTCGCTGCCGCGCTCCTCGTGCGGTGCAGCTCCAAGGGGCCCGTCCTATTCCGTCAACGGCGAATCGGCCGCGATGGAAGGGCCTTCGATCTGTACAAGTTCCGCTCCATGCGCGTCGATGGCCACGAGGATGACGACGTCGACGGAGCGGAGTCTCTGAAGTTCCTGCTCGGTGGCGACACCGCGCCGGGAGGCGTGGAGGGCGACGATCGCCGCACGCCGGTGGGGCGGTTCTTGCGACGCACCTCCTTGGATGAGCTCCCCCAGCTGCTCAACGTGTTGCGAGGCGACATGAGCCTGGTCGGACCCCGCCCGGAGCGGCCCGAGTTCGTCGAGCTGTTCAAACAGGACATCGTTCGCTACGGCGACCGCCATCGGGTGCGGTCGGGGATAACCGGATGGGCCCAGGTCCACGGACTGCGCGGCCAGACCTCATTGGCCGAGCGCGTCGAGTGGGACAACTACTACATCGCCCATTGGTCGCTCGGACTCGATGTGAAGATCCTCGCGCTTACATTCGTCGCGCTCTTCCGCGACGCCGAATGAGCAAAGAGCGCGCTCACCATCTGCGGTTGTCGTGAGTCTCCGTCAGATACTGCGCTGCGCCGCGCTCTGCAGTCCTGCCCAGGGCTGATAGACGCGCACCTGAAGACCGCGCGTGCCTAGCACCGCGGGCAGCGTCAGCGAGTATCTGTCAAAGCGGTTGAGCGTGAACGACGCGCGGTAACGCAGGACGCCGCCGACGAAGGCTTCCAGCTGCAGGTAATCGCCGATCGGGCCGGAGCCGCTCGCCACGACGCTGTTGCCCCGCCTACGCAGTGCAAGTGCGATTGGGTGGACACGTCCAAATGGTGAAGCGAGCGCCTGGGCGAGCGCTCCGGCCGCCACCTTGCGCCTGCCGGCTGCACTCAGAACACCAAACCTCTCCTGCCCGGAGTCTTGGAGCTTGTACATAACCTGCGCCGCGACATACGGAGCGCGAGGCAGCGAGCGGATGAGGTCGGTCAGGTTGCGGGCCTGAATGCCTGGCGTCACGCACGGCTGTTCCTCCTGCACCTTCTGCCGTGGATAGCAACTGCTCCACCCGAACTCGTCGAGCCACAACGGCTTGGTGTCGCCGTTGGCCACCTGCACTTCGCGGAAAGCGCGCAGCGAGGCGAGCCCGAGCGTGTAGAAATGGACGGCGAGTCCGTCGTAGTAGCCCTTTATCCCCGCGGCGTAAAGGGCACGCAGGAAGATCCCGTTTGCGCCAACCAGCGACCCGCCGATTACCGGCACGGCCGGGTCTGCCTGCTTTATCGCCGGGTAGGCCGCACGTAGGATCGCCGCGTAGCGCTGAGCCTTGTGAGGCCCGGCGAAGTAGAGCTGGTTGGCCTGGTCGGGCTCGTTCCAGATCTCTATCGCAGCGAGCTTCGCACCGTAGCGCTTGGCCAGATAGGCGACAAACTTGGCGTAGTCGGAGGGATGCCTCGGCGGCCACGCATTGGCTGGACTGGGCCTGGAGGGCGAGCATCGCCGGGCGAGCGCGGCGGGTGCCGAGGATGCCCAGCACGGCGTGCTGTCGACGATCAGAATCACCTTGATGTGATCCGCCGCGGCGGCGCTCACCAGGCGGTCGGTGAATGCCTGGGCGCCCTCAGAAACCTGCCCGGCCCCGGCCGGCTCCGTCACCGCCCAGCTTATTCCCGCGCGCACGACCCCAGCGTGCAGCGCCTTGGCGGCGGCGATCTCACGGCTTGCCATGGCTGGGGTGGCACCCTCGTAGAGACCACCGACGTTCACACCGCCGAGGGGGGCCGCAACAGACGTGTGACCGCTCGCCGCAGCCGCGACGGCCGGCGCACAGGTGACGATCGACACCATGCCCAGCGCGACAGCGAGCGACGCCGCCAGGCGAGTAAGGCCTGGCCGCGCGCGGAGAAGTCCAGCCATCGTTCAAGCATAGTCAGCTCCGCCGCGCGGGGCGCAGGCTGATTGTCAGCGCATCGACACCCGCGCCGAGCATCCGCCGGGCCGCTGCCGCAGCGGTCTCACGCAGCCGGTAGTACGCTGGCTGGGGTGTCACCGACTTGGATCTGGATGCAGGTCGCGATCGTCGTGTTCGTCGTGATCGGCATGATCGTGGCGATCGTCAGACTCGCCTGAGCTCCAACCGTCTTTGGAGTATGATCGGCGCGTGTTCAAGTCAATCGTCGTCGGCACCGATGGATCGGACACAGCCGCTCAAGCGGTGCGCCAGGCCGTCGACCTCGCC
>JAXDGQ010000045.1:0-3842 GCA_034664965.1 Solirubrobacteraceae bacterium
CCATCCGCTGCGGGTCGTCGGTCGGCTCCACCCGCGGCGCCGTCTGCAGGTTGTTCTGCGGCAGGAAGCTGATCAGGTAGCGGCAGTCCTCCAGGCACGCGTCCTCGTCCTCGGAGGCGAAATGCGCCACGCCCGACTTCGTGTTGTGCGACATCGCCCCGCCGAGCTCCTCGAAGCCGACCTCCTCGCCGGTGACCGTCTTGATCACGTCGGGCCCCGTGATGAACATGTGCGAGGTCTCCTTGACCATGAAGATGAAGTCCGTGATCGCCGGCGAGTAAACCGCGCCACCGGCGCATGGGCCCATGATCAGGCTGATCTGCGGGATCACGCCCGAGCACTTCACGTTGCGCACGAACACGTCGCCATAGGCGCCCAGCGAGACGACGCCCTCCTGGATGCGCGCGCCGCCGGAGTCGTTGATGCCGATCACCGGGCAGCCGATCTTCGCCGCCAGGTCCATCAGCTTGACCATCTTCTCGCCCATCACCTCGCCGAGCGAGCCGCCGAACACCGTGAAGTCCTGGCTGAACACGCACACCGTGCGCCCGTCGATCGTGCCGTGCCCGGTCACCACCGCGTCGCCCCATGGCCGGTTCTTCTGCATCTCGAAGTCGTAGGTGCGGTGGCGCACGAACGTGTCGAGCTCCTGGAAGGAGCCGGGGTCGAGCAGCTTCTCCACGCGCTCGCGCGCCGTGTACTTGCCGCGCGCGTGCTGCTTCTCCTCCGCCTCCGGAGCCGAGTGCAGCGCCGCCTCGCGCAGCTCCTGCAGCTGTGCCAGCTTCTCCTCGTAGGTCTCCGGCGCCTTCTTGCGCGGCTCCTTGCGATGGCCGCTGCGCGACGCCGCGAGCAGTGCCGCGTCTGCCTGTCGATCGTGAGAGCTGCTTGACATCGGGCGCCGGATGTTATCCGCGCGGCGAGCCCGCGGACCGCTGTGCCCCCGTTCAGGACCGGGAGAACGGCCGGTGGTGCGCGGCGCCCAGCCGGTCCAGCACGCCCGTCAGAACGGCCGTGACCTGCTCCGCGGCGACCTCCTCGGCCGCCGTGATCTCGACCGAGATGTCCTCCGGCGCCTGCGCGTCGGGCGATGCATCCTGGTGAGACTCGCCGAGATCGGCCCCCGGCGCATGCACGGGCGCCTCCGCTGCGTCACCCGGCCACGCGGGCGCGCAGGCCGGCTCGTCGCCGACGTCTACGGCGTCCTGGGACTCCCACGCGTCGTCGCCCGGCGCGCCGGGCTGCAGCTGCGACGCCCAAACCGCGAGCGCGTTGTACGGCTCGTGGGCCGGCGTGGCGAGCTCTCTCTCGCGTGCCTCTGCTTCGGCGCCGGCGTCGGCGTCGGGCGCCGGCTCGGCCATTTGCGCCGCGCGACGCCGGCCGAACAGACGCGCGAAGAAGCCCCGGCGTGGCTCGGGCGCGGGCGGCTCCGCGGCTTCATCCTGCGAGTCGGGCTCGGCGACGTCGAGCTCGGCCTCGGGCTTGGCGTCCTCGGGCGCGGTCATCTCGCGCTCGGCGTCCTCGTGGCCGGGCATCTCCGACTCCGCGTCCTCGAAGCCTGCCATCTCGTGCTGCACGATCTCGAGCTCCTCGCGCTCCGGCCTCGCGGCGGCTCCTACGTGGAGGTCGTCAGCCGCCTCGCGGCCGGGCTCGGCGAGCGTGGCGCCGGCGTCGGCGTCGGCGTCGGCGAGATCGTCGGTGGAGACTCCTGACGGCGTGTCAGCTGCGTCGTCGAGCTGGGTGAGCTCGCGGTTGACGGTGAGCTTGACCTTGGTGCCCCAGCCGGAGGGCTTGATGACGACGCTGCCACTGGTATCGCCGGCCTCCCACTCGACTCGCTGCTCGGGCTCGACTCGCGTGATGCGGATCTCGCCGAACTCGCCGAGGTGGCGGCCGAGCGAGGCGGGGTCGCTGATCTCGGCCCAGAGCTCAGGGGGAGACTTGACGAGCGTGCGCTGCACCTCCGAGGAGACCATCGCCCCACATTTCGCGCGATCTCCCGCTACTCCTCCTCCATTCGCATCCTCGAACAGGCGTCCAGCGCATCTCCGCGGGCACGGCGGCGGGTAAACCGAATGGCGCGACTTCTTCGAGCAGCCCACGCGCGGGACTTGGCGCCCCGGCGGCCCGATTTCAGCTCTCCCGGGCACGGCTGCGCGCGGCGCGAGGGTTGTGCTAATCGGCGCTAACGACGATAGGAAGGCATGCTTTCCCATCCGCACCTGCCGCGGTTGCGCGCCGCGCACGGGCAGGGCTGGCCGGCGCTCGGCGCCCGCTCGACGGTTGCGGTCTCACTCGTGCTGTTCGCGGCCGTGTTCGCGCTGCGCACCATCGACTCCAACCCGGTGCACGCCGAGGGCCTTCTGTATCTCCTGCCGATAGCGCTGCTCGCGCTGCGGTTCGGGCTGCGCGGAGGGCTCGGCGGCGCGCTTTTCGCGGCCGTGCTGGTCCTGACGTGGAGCCGGGTCTCCGGCACCGCCCAGCTGAGCGCGGACGCCTACCTGAGCCGCACCATCGCATTGGTGCTGCTCGGCGGCCTGCTCGGCCTGTTCGTCGATCGTCGCCGCAAGCTCGAAAGCGAGATCATGCGCTACTACGACGCCTCGCTGGATCTGCTGGCTACGGCCGACCTCGACGGCTACTTCACCCGCGTGAACCCGGCCTGGGAACGGGCGCTGGGGCACTCGGCGGAGGTCCTGTACTCCAAACCGCTCATCGACTTCGTGCACCCCGACGATCGCGAGGCGACGCTGGCTGAGAAGCACCACCTCGCCGACTCGCACGAGACGGTCGGCTTTCGCAATCGCTACCGGGCGGCCGACGGGAGCTACCGGTGGCTGGAATGGAGCGCCTCTTCGTCGCCATCGCAGGGCGTGATCCACGCGGTTGCGCGAGACGTCACCGTCCTGCACGAGGCCGAGGATCAACTGGCCAATAGCGCGAAGTCCCTCGAACAGCTTGTCGCCGAGCGCACGCGCGAGCTCGACGACGCGCGCACGGACACGCTGCGCCAGCTGGCGATCGCCGCCGAGTATCGCGACGACGAGACCTATCAGCACACCGAGCGCGTCGGGCACCTCGCGGCGAGGCTCGCGCTCAGGCTCGGGCTGCCAGGCGGCCAGGTGACGCTCCTTCGTCACGCCGCGCCACTGCACGACGTCGGCAAGCTGGCGATCCCCGATCGCATCCTGCTCAAGCCCGGCAGGCTCACCCCCGAGGAGTTCGAGGTGATGAAGACCCACGCCGAGCTCGGCGCGCGCCTGCTCTCCAGCGGCAGCTCGCGCGTGCTGCAGACGGCTGCCGTGATCGCCGCGACCCACCACGAGCGCTGGGACGGCGCGGGCTACCCCAAGGGCCTGTCCGGCGAGACGATCCCGCTCGTCGGGCGGATCGTCGCGGTGGCCGACGTGTTCGACGCCTTGACGCATGACCGTCCGTACAAGTCGGCGTGGTCGGTGCAAGACGCGTGCGAGGAGATCGAGAACTCGGCGGGCAGTCAGTTCGACCCGCGCGTGCTCGGCGCGTTCATGGAACTTCGCGCGGAGCTGGACACGCTCAACGACGACGTCGAGGATGCGCAGCCGGACACCGGATTTACGATCTTCGGAGGCGGACCCGCGGTCGCCATCCCGCGCCGGCGCGGTGACCTGCTCGAGCACATCGACCTGCACGCGCCTCGCGCCGAAGCCGGCCAGCGCCGGCGGACCGGTCGGGCGACCTAAGCCGCGGGAGTCGCCGCGCCGAGCGCGCCCGCGCGCGCGCCGAGCAGCCCCCGCGCGTCGAGCAGCTCGGCTAGCTGGACCGCGTTGGTGGCCGCACCCTTGCGCAGGTTGTCGGCGACGATC
>JAXDGQ010000046.1:0-5539 GCA_034664965.1 Solirubrobacteraceae bacterium
GCCAGCAGCGAGCTGATGAAGGCGTGGCGCTTGGACTGCGCCAGCACACCCTTGCGCGCGTCGACCAGGACGATCGCCAGGTCGGCCGTCGAAGCTCCCGTGACCATGTTGCGCGTGTACTGCTCGTGGCCCGGCGTGTCGGCGATGATGAAGCGGCGCTGCGTCGTCGCGAAGTAGCGGTAGGCGACGTCGATCGTGATTCCCTGCTCGCGCTCGGCGCGCAGGCCGTCGGTGAGCAGCGACAGGTCCAGGAAGTCATGGCCCATCCGCTCGCTGGCCTGCTCGACATGCTCGAGCTGGTCGGAGAGCACCTGCTTGGAATCGAACAGCAGCCGGCCGATCAGCGTGCTCTTGCCGTCATCGACCGAGCCAGCCGTGGCGAAGCGCAGCAGGTCGGCTGGTCGCTCGGTCAGCCGCCGGAACACCTCGTGCCCGTCGGCCTGCGGCGCCGGGGGCGCGGCGTCGCCGGCGGGGGCGTGCCCGTTTCCGCTCGGTGCCTCGACGTCCGCCGATCCCGGAACCTTCATCAGAAGTACCCCTGCCGCTTTCGATCCTCCATCGCCGCCTCGCTCACACGGTCGTCGCCGCGGGTCTGCCCGCGCTCGGTGACCTGCGTGGCGGCGATCTCGGCCACGACCTCCTCGAGCGTCGCCGCGGATGACTCAACCGCGCCGGTGCAGCTCATGTCGCCGACCGTCCGGTAGCGCACGCTGGCCGAGAAGGGACGCTCATCGTCCATCAGCTGCATGAACGGGCTGTTGGCGTAGAGCATGCCGTCGCGCTCGAACACCTCGCGCTCGTGCGCGAAGTAGATCGAGGGCACCTCGAGCTCCTCCTCGGCGATGTACTGCCACACGTCGAGCTCGGTCCAGTTGGAAATCGGAAATACCCGCGCATGCTCGCCCTTGCGAATGCGCGCATTGTAAAGCGCCCACACCTCCGGTCGCTGGCGTTGGGGTTCCCACTGCCCGAACTGATCGCGAAACGACAGGATCCGCTCCTTGGCGCGCGCTCGCTCCTCGTCGCGCCGGGCTCCGCCGAAGGCCGCATCGAAGCCGTGCTCGGCGATCGCGTCGAGCAGCGTGACCGTCTGCAGGCCGTTGCGCGACGCGCGTGGGCCGGTCTCCTCCACGACCCGGCCCCGGCGGATCGACTCCTCGACCGATGCGACGATCAGGCGCTCGCCGATTTCCCGCATGCGCCGGTCGCGAAACTCGATCGCCTCGGGGAAGTTGTGCCCCGTGTCAACGTGCATCACCGGGAAGGGAAACGGGGCGGGGCGAAACGCCTTCTCGGCCAGCCGCAGCAGCACGATCGAGTCCTTGCCTCCGCTGAACAGCAGCACCGGGCGCTCGAACTCGGCGGCGACCTCGCGCATGACCTGGACAGCCTCGGCCTCGAGGGTGTGCAGGTGGGAGAGGTGGTAGGTGGTGGGCATCCGTGCTAGCTGACTCTGATTCGAAGTTGCCGTGCTTTTCTCGTTGGCGCCCAGAGCTGCCAGCCACACGCTTTACGCGCTGCTAGGTCCCCGGCCCCGGTGCAACATTAGGGTGCGGGTGGCGCTTTTGCAAGATCGTGCAGCGGCGCCCGCACAGACACACGGCGCCCGCGACGCGTTCAGCTCTCACCCCCGCGCGACTTTGCGATCGCTTGTTCATAGACGTCAAGCATGGCGCGTGCGTGGTGCGCGGTTGTGAACTCTCGTTGCACGCGCTCGCGCCCCGCACGACCCATCCGCACGGCCAGCTCCGGGCTCTCGGCCAGACGGGCGACCGCGCCTGCCCAGCGGTCGGGCTCGAGCGGCGGCAGCAGAAAGCCCTCGTGCCCGTCACGCATGATCTCGCGCGGGCCTCCTACGTCGGTCGCGAGCACCGGCACCTCCAGCGCCATCGCCTCCAGCACGGCGCGTCCGAACGGCTCCTCCCACGAGGGCAGCAGCAGTACGTCGAGCGCACGCACCAGCGCCGGTACGTCCTCGCGCTCGCCCAGCCACGAGACGCGGTCCTGTACTCCTTCGCGCACCGCCAGATCGCGCAAGCCCGACACGTAGCCCTCGTTGTCGAAGCGCGTCGCGCGGTCGAGGAACTTGGCGGAGCCGACCAGCAACAGCTGGGCGTCGATCCCCCCACGGTGCAGAGCCCCCAGCGCTTCGATCGCCGTGTCCTGCCCCTTCCACGGGCTGAGCTGCGCCACCACCCCCAAGAGCACGCCCCGCTGTCCCGCCTCGCCGAGCCGTGCGCGGGCGCTCGCGCGGTCGAGCGCTGCAGGGTCAAAGCGCGCCAGATCGACCGGGTTGTGCACGACGTGCAGTGGCGCTCGCGGCGCCGCCGCCCGCACCGACGCAGCGGTGTAGGCCGAGTTGGCCACCACCGTCGTCGCCGTCGCCGCGATCAGGCGCAGCGTGGCCGTGCTCACACGACCCGCAGGCAGGCAGTCGCGCACGTGCACGATCGTTGGCGTCCGGCGCAGGCGCGCGATGCCCAGCACGATCCCCGCGCGGATCGAGTTGGCGTGCACGACGTCGGCGCGATGATGCGCCGCCCTGCGGCGCACCTGCCATGCCGCCAGCGCCATCTCCCCCAAAGCCTTGGGCGTGTGCAGCGCGTGCACTCGCAGGCTCCCCGCCGTTCCGGTGATCGTGGTTGTCGCAACGCCCCGCTCCCGCGCGAGCTCCTGCAGGGGACCCGGCGGCGTGGCCAGCAGTGGCGCCACCGTGTCGGGCAGCGCGACGATCAGATCCAGCAGCGAGCGCTCCGCGCCGCTGACGACGGCCGTGTGGCTGACGTAGAGGACCTTCACGAGCCCGCGCGTCCCGGCTCGCGCGCGCGCTTGGCGCCGGCGTCCGCCGCACCGCCGTCAAGCTGGGCCAGCAGCAGCGCTTCGACGCGCTCGACGACCCGCGGCCACGCGTACAGCTGCGCGCGAGCCTGCCCGGCAGCTCCCAGCCGGCGTGCCAGCTCGCCGTCCTGAAGCAGCCGCGTGATCGCCTCGGCCACCGCCAGCGGGTCGAGCGGGTCGACGAGCAACCCCGTCTCGCCGTCGACGACCGCATCGACCGCGCCGCCCACGTTGCCCGCGACGACCGGCTTGCCGTACGCGCCCGCCTCCAGGTAGACGATGCCGAACCCCTCCCCCGCGAGCCCGCCGGCGGGCAGGCGGCTGGGCATCGCCAGCAGCTGCGCGCGCGCCAGCCAAGCGTCGCGCTGATCGTCGGTGGCCGCGCCGAGGAAGCGGATCGAGCCGGCCACGCCGTAGGAGCGCGCGAGCTCTTCCACGGCCGGGCGCAGGGAGCCGTCGCCGATCACGACCCATTGCGCATCGGGCACCTTCGCGAGCACGAGCGCCAACGCGCGGACCATCGTGTCGTGACCCTTGTAGCGCTCCTCGATGCGGGCGATCGTGAGGATCGTCGGGCGATCTACCGGCTGGGGCGTCGGGTCGCCGGGGATGTCGGTGCCGTTGGCGATCACGTGCACGCGCCCGCGACTGCCTCCGCCGGCAAGGATGAGGCCGGCGGTGTAGTCGCTGACGGCGATCGACGCGTCGGCCTGACGCGCGGCGAACCCTGCCAGGCCCGGCCTGGCGCCGATCTCTTCGGCGTGAAAGTACTGCACCGTGCGCGAGCTCAGGGCCCGGCGAATCGCCGCCGCGGCCGGGCTCGCGACTATGTGGGCGCTGAGCGTCAAATCCGGGCGAAAGCTCAGCGCGTGCGCCAGCGCCGCGACGTTCAGCAGCGCGTTTTTCCCGCCGCGCAGCCGTTCCCCCCCACGCACTCTGTGCACGCGCACGCCGCTCGTCGCGTCAAAGCGCGCCGCCCCGGGTGAGTCCGGCGCGATCACCTCGGTCTCCAGCCCGCGAATGCCGGCGGCGAGGCGATGCGTGACCACCTGAATCCCCCCCGGCGCGGGTGGGAAGTCCGGCGTGAGGATCAGCAGCCGCGGCCGCTTGCGCGGTCGGGAGGCGCTAGGCGCCGTCGAGTCCATGAAAGCGATCCGCCCACAGCCCCAGTGAGAGCAGGGGCCAGAGCTGGTCGCTGTGATCGTGCGTCGACGCCGCATGCTCGCGCACCAGCCGCTCCGCGGCGCGCCGGTCGAAATACCCCTCGCTGTAGATGACCCCGTGCTCCAGCTGCCGGCTCATAGCGGGCGCCAGGGGTCCGCGCAGCCACTCCGCCGTCGGAACGCGAAAGGCCGTCTTGCGGTAGCGCCCGAGGCGCGCCGCGGGCATGATGTCCGCAGGCAGCATCTCGTGCACGAGCGCCTTGCCTGCTCCCGCGAGGTGCATCGATGTGTCCAGCGAGCCCGCGAGCTCGGCCAACCCGGCATGCAAGAATGCCGTGCGGATCTCCAGCGAGACGAGCATGCTCGCCCGGTCGGTCTTCACCAGCACGTCGTCGGGGAGGTAGTGCACCTGGTCGAGGTGCATCAACCAGCGGGCCGCCGGCTCGCCGTCGAGCTCGCCGGCCCGCGTCGCCAGGTTCGCGAGCACGCGATCGCGATCGAGCTCGGCAAGGCGCGGGCCGTAGAGCCCCTCGCGGCGGTGGCGGCGCTCGCTGGTCACCCAGTCCAGGTTGCGCTCGAGCACCGGCGTCGGAGCCAGGCGCGCCGACGCCTGCGCCACCGGGCGCAGGCGTGAGGACTGGCGCAGCGCGCCACCGAGCGAGCGCACGGCGACCCCCGGCAGCGCCGACTGCAGTCGCCTTGCCCGTTCCAGCCAGCGATAGCGCGGATAGCCGCCGAACAGCTCGTCTGCGCCCTCGCCGCCGAGCGCGACGGTGACGCGCGGGCGCGCGAACTCCGAGAGGGCGTGCAGCGGTATCGCCGCACGGTCGCCAAGCGGCTGATCCAGACGCGACAGAACCGCGGGAGTGCGCTCGGCGACGTCCGCCTGCGAGAGAGTCACCTCGTGATGCTCTGAGTCCAGACGCCCGGCCACGGCCCGCGCCCGCTCGGTCTCGTTTACCCCGCCGGTGTCGTAGCCGACCGTGAACGTCTTCAGGCGCTGCGAGGAGGCCTCGGCTGCGGCGACCGCCACGAGCGTCGAGTCCACGCCACCGCTGAGGAACACCCCGACCGGCACGTCGGCGACCATGCGCGTGCGCACGGACTCCTCGAACAGCAGCTTCGCCTCCGCCGCCACGGCTTGAAAGGACTCGCGGCGCCGCACGGCGCGCTCGGGCGGCGCCCACCACATGCGCTCGCGACAGGCTCCCCCCTCGCGCTCCCAGCTGAGCAGGTGCCCGGGCGACAGCTGACGCACGCGCGGGACGATCGTGCCGGGCCCGGGCACGTAGGCGAACACGAAGAACGCATCGATCGCGTAGGGATCGAGCTCGCGAAGTTGCGGCTTGACCTCCAGCAGCGAGGTCAGTTCTGAGGCGAACAGCAGCTCGCCGTCGTGCTCGTGCAGGAAAAGCGGCTTCTCGCCGAAGCGGTCGCGAGCGAGCAGCAGCCGGCGGCTGCGCTGATCCCAGATGGCGAAGGTGAACATGCCCTCCAGCGCGTGCACCATCGCCTCGCCGTACTCCTCATACAGGTGG
>JAXDGQ010000047.1:0-9543 GCA_034664965.1 Solirubrobacteraceae bacterium
AGCCGGTCGCCGCCGCGGCGCAGCATGATCGCGGGCAGCCCGCGTCGTGCGCCCGGCACCGATCCGCCTGTGCCCGCGAAGAACAGGGACAGATCCATGCGGCTACGGTAGCGGCGCGCAGGGCAGGTGTGCCGGCGCCGGCTGGTGGAGGGTGTTTGGGACGCGCGGCTTTGACGCCGGATGCGGATCGGACCTTCACCCCCGCAGACTGGTGGAAACGATCCCGCTAGGTGTTGAGCACACATGTTGCAGACGGAGCCGAGGCGGCGGTCGCGCGAGGGTCTGCCTCTTGCCTATGTCGAGCGCCGCCCGCGCCGCCGGGCGAGCGGCGACACGGGTCGCCTTGAACCGGATCGCGCACAAGTCGCCCAAGCCTTGACTTCCGCACCGTACAGATGGAGAGTGTGCGCGATCTGATCGGGAGCGTCCCTAGTCGTCGGCGGCACGACCGGGGCGGGCCCAGGAAAGAGGCTCGTGCCGATCCCCTCCACAGCGCACGCTCGCAGCGCCGGCCTTCGGCCCGTCGCCGCCCGGCGCTGTGCGGATTGGCGGAACGCGGCGCCGCTTCGCGGGCGCCGGCAACCGGACGGAGGCTGAGATGAGCAGTGTCGAAGCGAGCAGCGAGAACGCGGCGGGCACGCCGCCGGTGGACGCCGGGCAGCTCAAGCTCGAGGTCGTGGTGCTCTCGGTCTCGGACGTGGACCGGGCAAAGCGCTTCTACGAGGGGCTGGGCTGGCGCCTCGACGCGGACTTCTCCCCCACCGAGGAGTTCCGCATCGTCCAGTTGACGCCGCCGGGCTCGGCGTGCTCGATCCAGTTCGGCATCGGCGTCAGCTCGGCGGCGCCGGGCTCGGCGCAGAGCCTGTACCTGGCGGTCGCCGACATCGCGGCGGCGCGCGAGCAGCTGATCGCGCGTGGAGCGGAGGTGAGCGAGGTGTTCCACGAAGGGACGCCGGGCGCTCGCTTCCGCGATTCCGACCACGCTGCAGGGCCCTCGCTGGAACCGTACAGCTCGTTTGCCACATTCAGCGATCCCGACGGCAACGGCTGGCTGCTGCAAGAGATCACGACACGGCTCCCCGGCCGCTGAAAGGAGGAGCGTGGCGACGAGCTACGAGTCGGTGGAGGACCTCGCGGAGGCGCTACGGCGTGCAGCGGCGGCGCACGGCGAGCACGAGCAGCGAACGGGCGAGGCGGATGAGAACTGGCCGGACTGGTACGCGCTTTACATGGTGCGCGAGCGCGCCGGCGAGGAGCTGCCGAGATGAGCGCGGGCAACGACTACGACGTGATCGTGCTCGGCGCGGGCTCCCCGGGCGAGCACTGCGCGGGCGCCCTCGCGGAGGGTGGCCTGCGCGTGGCGGTGGTCGAGCGCGAGCTCGTGGGAGGAGAGTGCTCCTACTGGGCGTGCATCCCGTCGAAGACGTTGCTGCGCCCGGGCGAGGCGGTGCACGAGGCGCGCGAGGCGGCGGCGAGCGCCGAGGTCGACGTCGAGGCGGCGCTGGCGTGGCGCGACTTCATGGTCTCCGACCACACCGACGAGGGGGCGGCGCGCTGGCTGGCGGACAACGGCATCGACCTGCTGCGCGGCAGCGGCCGGCTCGCGGGCCCGGGCGCGGTCGAGGTCGACGGCGTGCGCCACACGGCCGATCACGTGGTGCTCGCGAACGGGGCCGACCCTCTCGTGCCGCCGGTGCCGGGCCTGCGCGAGCTGGACGGGGTCTGGAGCAACCGCGAGGTCACGGCGATGAAGGCGATCCCGCGGCGGCTCTTGATCCTCGGCGGCGGACCGGTCGGGGTGGAGATGGGCCAGGCGGTGCGCCGGCTCGGCGGCGAGACGGTCGTGATCGACATGGCGGACCACCTGCTCGCGCGCGAGCCGGCTCCGCTGGGCGAGGCGCTCGGCGAGGTGCTTCGCGGCGAGGGCGTCAAGCTCGTCCTCTCGGCGAACGCGAGCGCGGCGCGGCGTGACGGCGAGGAGTACGTGCTCGAGCTCGACGACGGGCGCGAGCTGAGGGGCGATCGGCTGCTCGTCGCGACCGGCCGCCGCCCGCGCGTGACCGGGATCGGCCTGGAGACCGTGGGCGTGGAGGCCGACGCGCATGGGGTTCCGGTCGACGCGCACCTGCGCGCGGCGGAGGGGCTGTGGGCAATCGGCGACGTCAACGGCGCGTGGCCGCTGACGCACGTTGGCAAGTACCAGGGCGAGGTGGTCGCGTCGAACATACTCGGGCAGCCACGCAAGGCCGACTACGAGGCGGTCCCGCGCGTGGTCTACACCGACCCGCAGGCGGCTGCGGTAGGCGCCTCGGCGGGCCGCTTCAGCGCGACGGCGTCCCTGTCGGGGATACCGAAGACAGCGACCTATACACGCGCCTACGCGGAGAGCAACGGCTTCCTGACGCTGCTCAGCGACGGCGAACGGCTGACGGGGGCATACGCGCTGGGCCCGGAGGCGGGCGAGTGGTTGCAGCAGGCGACGCTCGCGATCCGTGCGCACGTCCCGCTCGAGGTTCTGACCGACACGATCCAGCCGTTCCCGACGTTCTCGGAGATCTACGTCGAAGCGCTGAAGTCGCTGCGCGGCGAGATCGCGGCGAAGTCGAAGGCCGTCGGCGCAGGACCGCCGATGGTGAGTTGAGGAAAGGAGAGATGCGATGAGCAACGGGACCGCCACGAACACTGCGCCGGGCGAGCCGGCGCTGCTCGGCCAGACGGTCGTCCTGATCGGCGCCAGCGCGGGGATCGGATTGGAGACCGCCCGCCTCGCTCGCGCCGAGGGCGCGGAGGCGGTCATCACGGGGCGCAACCCGGAGCGCTTGGAGCACGCCGCGCGAGAGCTCGGCGCGCTGAGCAGCGCCGCCTTCGACGCGACCGACGAGCAGCAGCTCGAGCGCTTCTTCGACCAGCTCCGGGGCCCGATCGACCATCTGATGCTCTCGGGAAGCGGTCCCTACTACGCACCGCTGGCGGAGATCGACTTCGACCAGGCGCGCGAGGACATCGACAGGCACGTGCTGCTGCCGATGCGTGTCGCCCGCCACGTCACTGGGAAGGTGCGGCCGGGCGGGTCGCTGGTCTTCATCAGCGGCACCGGAGGCCGCCACCGCGGCGTGGGTCTCACGCTGATCGGGGCGATCACGGCGGCGACCCCGGCGCTGGTGGCGAACCTCGCGGTCGAGATAGCGCCGATCCGCGCGAACGTGATCGCGCCGGGCTTCGTCGACACGCCCCTCTCAGCTTCGCTGCTCGGCGAGCAGCTCGACGCGCGCCGAGAGGAGCTTCGGGCTACGCTGCCGATCGGCCGCGTCGTGGGTCCGCAGGACGTCGCGGCTCTGGCGGTGCACCTGATGGCCAACACGGCGCTCACGGGCGCGACCTACGACGTCGACGGCGGGCAGCAGCTCGTCGTGTGAGGAAAGGGCGGTCCAGCATGCGCTCCGACATCGTCCCCGGCGCCACGTTCCCGGACTACGAGCTGCCGGATCACACGAAAACCCCGCGCAAGCTCAGCGAGCTGCAGGGCGAAGACCCGCTGATCCTGACGCTCGCCCGCGGCAACTACTGCCCGAAGGAGCACCAGCAGCATCTGGAACTGGCAGCGAACTACCCGAAGATCGCGGTGGCCTACACCCAGGTCGCGACGATCTCAACGGACGAGGACCACGCGAGCAAAGAGCTACGCGCGTCGGTGGGCGCGAGCTGGCCGTTCCTCTCAGACCCTGGACGGATCGTGCAGAAGGATCTGGAGATCCAGGAGTACACGGACGCCGAGAACGACCCGATGATCCCGCACACGCTGGTGCTGAAGCCGGGCCTGGTGATCCACAGCATCTACGACGGCTACTGGTTCTGGGGGCGCCCCTCCTTCGCCGAGCTCTGGCGCGATCTGCGTGAGGTCAGTAGGGAGATCCGCCCCGATTGGGACCTCGAGGCACCAGGGCTGCGCGAGGCGTGGGAGAAGGGCGAACGCTCGGCCTTCCACGGCTTCGACTAGCGCCTCGGGCGAGCGGCACCACGCTCGGCGCGGTAGCCGGACCGCTCAGGTGCCGGCTCGCAGCGGAGGATCGACATCGTCGTAGATGCGGGCGGCGGCGAGCTTGCCGGCGGGGCCCCGCGCGTAGACGGCGACGCCGGCCTGCGGCGGCAAGTCGGTCCGCCCCCAGCGCACGACGTTGTACTCGAGCGCGCAGGAGCGCTCGTCGTCGATCGCGGCGCAGTGCTCCAGCGGGATCCCTCCACCGGCGGAGAACAACTGCTCATAGAATGCGCGCAGGCCGTCGGAGCCGCGGTGGAGGTGCTCGCCGCCGGCGGGCTCGCGGGCATAGCCGTCGGCTTCGAAGGTCGCGAGGATCGCGTCGAGGTCGCCGGCGGCCAGCGCACGCTGGTACTCACCGACGACGTCTGACTCGCGTACGTCGGCGTCGGGCTGAAGCAGGGGCGGCCGGTTGGCATGACGGCCGGTCAGGGGCCAGCTGCTGAAGTAGATGCGCAGCTCGGTCAAGCGCCCGCGGGAGTCGTGCTCGGCAACCATCGCGTGCGGAAGGCCGATCCGCCCGTTCTCCCCGTCGAATTCGAGCACCACCTCCTCGAAACCGTTGCGCTCCATCACGACGCGCTCGACCTCGGCCACGGCGACGTTGCGCCGTGCGAGCCACTCGTTCGTCTCGGCGACGAACGCTTCGAAGGCGCGCACGCCGCTGATCCGCCCGCGCACCGGATGCTGCAACAGAGGCTCGCCGGCAAACGAGTCGATCAACGCGCCTAGCTCACCGGACAGCAGTCCGTCGAAGTAGGGGACGTCCACGACCTCTCGCTGCTGCATCTCTTCGAACTGCTCGAGCACGGGCGCGGAGAACAGCTCGGGGAGCCATGGCATGCGAGAAGCGTCTCACAACGCCGCCCTCGAATGGTCGCGCCCGCGAGAAGGGAATTGGCGACGACCAATCGCGACGTCGCCTCGGGCCGGTGCCTGCCGGGTGCCCGACGCCGACGCGTCACACGCGGCGGCCTGCGCATCGGCGAGACGCTGTCGCTCCGCTGGAGGGACGTCGACCTGCCGCGCGGCACGATCACGGTGCAGAAGGCCAAGACGGATGCCGGCGTACGCGCCGTCAAGGTGCTGCCAGTGCTGCAGGAAGAGCTCGGGGTCTATCGGCCTGAAACGCCGACCCCGACGCGATCGTGTTCGGGACGTCGACGGGTGGCCGCCAGGGCGCGACGAATGTCCGGAGACGAGTACTGGCACCGGCCGTCGAGCTGGCCACGAGCAGCTCGCGAAGCGCGAGGAGCAGCTGCTGCCGGAGGGCCTAACACCGCACTCGCTCCGGCGAACGTTCGCGTCGCTGCTGTTCGCGATTGGAGTGGCGCCGCCGCGAGCGATGAAGCAGATGGGGCACACCAGCGCAAGTCTCACGCTCGAGGTCTACGCGCGCGACATGGACGACGACGGCGAGCTCGGGCGGCTACAAGCCCTCGTTGGGTCGACAACGCACAGCAGCCAGTCGCGGGCAGGCACCCGATAGGCAACCGGGCGCACTCCGGCGTCGAGTCGGAGCACGCCTGATGCCACGACGCCCCGTAAACTCGGGCTCCCGCGCCCGTAGCTCAGTGGATAGAGCGCTCGCCTCCGGAGCGAGAGGTCGCAAGTTCGAATCTTGCCGGGCGCGCTTCGGAAAGCCCTGCTAACGCAGGGTCTGTCGTTCTCGGAGGCCGCCAACTGGAGGCCGTCCCGGCTCGGATTCCTGCTCGTCTGCCACTGCTGCCATTACGTTCACCCTCACGCGACCGTCCGAGCGACGCCGCGGATGCGGTGTCGGAAATGACGGACACGTTCTCCTGCGACATCACCTACTCCTCCGGCCCCACGGCCTTGAGCGCGGCTGCCACATTCGGGAAGCCCGCTATCTGACGAACGATGAACCCGTCCTTGACCTCATAGGCTTCCGCCACACGCCAATCGATCGACACGGTGCTGCCCTTGCCTGTGGCACGCCAGCGCACGTCGCAGACGACCCACGGGTCGGCATCGATGTACTCGTTGACTTCCAGCGTCCAATCGTCCAGCGCCTCCAGCCATCGCTCCCACGTTGCAAGTATGGCCGCCCTACCTCTCAGCACTTCAGGGATGTCGGGGAGGTGCTGGAGATCGCGCAGTTCAGCGTCGGGGTGATACCGCGCCGCCATCGCCTCCAGGTCGGTTTCGCTTCCAAGCTCGACGGCGCGCCGGAGGAAATCCACGTTTTCCTGCGACATCGGCTACTCCTTCAGGCCCACGGCTTTGAGGGCCTCGTCGTGTTGCTGGTAAAGGCAGACGCGTGTGATCTTGCGATCGCGCAGTGTAAACACGAAAGTAGCTCTAGCGAACACCTCGATGCCGTCTCGCCCCCGAGATCGACTCATATTCGGCGCGAGAACGTACTCACCAGCGTCGATGAAGCTCAGCTCCTCCCAAACAATCGCCTCGAAGGCTTGGAAGTAGCTGTCGTAAAAGCCCAACATGGAATCGATGCCCCAATACACACGCGCCTCAACTCCCAGCGAGGCAGACCAGTCCAGCTCCACCTCTGGATCGTTGAGTTCGCGCATCGCCTCCTTGTCACGCTCGGCGAAGGCGTTCATCGACTTGCGCACGATCTCCACGTTCTCTTGCGACATCGCCTACTCCGCCAGACCGAGGTCGGCGAGCGCGCGGTCGCGATCCCAGTAGTGAGCGAATCGCACCACGCGACCAGCGCGGACGTGGAAGATTTGCGCACCCTCAGACCGGATCTGGCCGAGTTCCAGTCCGCTGCGCTTGCCGTGGCCGACCCAATGCACCAGCGCGAGGACCCTCTCGTCGTCGAGCTCGCGATATCCGTCGGCAACGAAGCGGAACTCCTCCCACGCGTCAATATTTGCCTTCGCCCCTTCGGCCATTCCGTCGAGCCCTTTCCACGCGCCGGGCGACGGACCATCCGCGATCACATACTCGATGGCTGGATGCGCCCACTCGCTGGCGCTGAAGTCACCACGTTCCCAACTCGCGAGTATCGAGTGCACGAGGTCCAGGTTCGCCGACATCGCCTACTCCGTCAGCCCCACGGCTTTGAGGGCCTCACCGTGATCGAGATAGGAGCGGATGCGGCAGACCTTCCCGTCGCGAAAGTCGTAGACCTGCGCGAGCGCCATATTGACGGGCACGCCGCTGCCCTTGCCACGTCCCTCGACTTGACCGAGCATCAGGACACGGTCGCCCAGATCACGAACGTCCTCAGCGACCGTGCGGAACTCCTCCCAGGCGTCGGTCAGGCGTGCGACGTACGCGTCGCCCCCCTCGCGTCCCCGGAAGGTCTCGCCCTCGATAGCGCCCATCGACGTGATCCACTCGATGTCCGGCGTACCAAGCTCCTCAAGGCCATCGAGATCGCGTCGGTTGAAGGCGTTTACTGCCCGCTTGACGACCTCTACGTTCTCCTGCGACATCGCCTACTCCGCCGGCCCTGCAGCTTTGAGGGCCTCGGCAGGGTTGGGATGTGAGACAACACTGATCGCCTTGCCGTCGCGCAGGGTCCACACCGAGCCGTGTCGCCAGTCGGTATTGACGCCCGACGCCCTTCCCCGCGCCCGCCAGTAGGCGGTGACGACCACTTGATCTCCGGCGTCGATGAACCGCTCGGCAATCAGCCTGGCGTGGTCCCAGGAGCGCATCCAGTTTTGTACCACGCGCCCCATTTCGGGAAGGCCCACGGTCTCCCTGTCCGAACCAATCGCAGGGAGCCACACGACGCGGATGTGCGGATCAAAGAACTCCGGGACCGAAAAGTTGCCGTGCTCGAACTCGGCGTAAGCACGACGCACGATCTCCACGTTCTCCTGCGACATCAACTACTCCTCGATCCCGAGCGCGCGCCTCGCCTCGGCGGGATTCCAGTAGGCGTCCCAGCGCACGATGCGACCGCCACGAAACGAGAACACCCATGCATCGAGGTTGCTCATCGGCACACCGCTATGTCTACCGACGCCGCGTTGCCGAGCGAGCACGAGCACGCGCGCACCGACCTCGGTGAAGCCCTCCACTTGCACGCCCACATCGGTCCACTCATCCGTCCACGCCCCGAGCGCCGCCCAGAGTCCCTCGATGCCATGCGATTTTGTGGTGTATCCGAGCACATCCGAGCCACCGCCGGTCCGCGTGAACTCGACCTGTGGGTCAAACGCCTCAACGGTCGTCGTAGTCTCGCCGCGTTCCCAGCGAGCCAACAGCCCTCTGATGATCTCTACGTTCTCCTGCGACATCGCCTACTCCGCCAGACCGAGGTCGGCGAAGGCGTCCTCGCGATTCCAGTAGAGGGCGAGCCTCACCACCTTGCCGTCGCGAATCTCGAACATGTTTGCTCCCGGCCTTTTCATGCCCTCGATGCCGAGTCCGCTCGCTTTGCCGCGCCCGCCGTGCTGCATGAGAACGAGGACACACTCGCCGTCGAGCTCGCGGAACTCGTCGGCCTGTGTCCGATACTCCTCCCAGGTGCTCATCCACTCACGCCAGCGTTCGGCCATTTCGGCAGCTCCTGCGGTCTTCGTGGCATCGAACCCGGTGCTCTCGAACAGGATGTCTGGGTGTGCCCAGTCCGCAGAGCTGAAGTCGCCACCTTCCCAGGCCGCGAAGATCGAGCGCACGAGGTCCAGGTTCTCCGACATCGCCTAGTCCGACAGGCCCACGGCCTGGAGTGCCTCAGCTCGGTCGCGATAGACCTTGACGCGCATGATCAAGCCGTCGCGAATCGTGACTTCGTGCGCGACGCTGCTCTCGACGGTAGCGCCGCTCGTCTGGCCCGTGGACGTGGCGCGCACGAACACGAGCACCCGCTCCTCATCGACATCGAAGTAACTCTCGGGCTCGAAGTGGATCGAGTGCCCCCACGGACCGCTGTCGCGGAAACGGCGCATCTCCTCGACGCCCCGCAGGACCGGCTGATCGGGATAGACGTCAGTGAAGTCGAACTCGGCATCGGGGGACACCCGCGCCGCATCCGTCAGCGGGCCGGGGTCGAGAAACCCGCGCCGGACGATCTCCACGTTCTCCTGCGACATCGCCTACTCCGCCAGCCCCAGCTCGGCAAGCGCGCGCTGGCGGTCCCAGTACGCGATGAACCTCGTGACCTTGCCGTCGCGTACGTGGAACACGTGTGCCCCCTGCGTCATCATTTGCCCAAGCTCCAGCCCGCTCACCTTGCCCCGCCCGCTGCGGTCGATCAGCACGAGCACGCGCTCGGCGTCAAGCTCGCGGTACTCCTTAGCCTCCTGACGGTACTCCTCAAAGGCGCTCAGGTAGTCGCGGGAACCCGCCGACCCTCTCCCCCAGACCCACCGAGCTGCGGGTGAAGGGTCCATCGGCGTAGACGCACTCGATCTTTGGGTGTGCCCACTCCGCCGAGCCGTACTCGCCACGTTCCCATTCCGCATAGATCGACCGCACAAGGTCCAGGTTCTCCGACATCGCCTACTCCTCCAGCCCCACGGCTTCGAGCGCCTCCGTCTCGTCTTGGAACGCGTGCCACCAAA
>JAXDGQ010000048.1:0-4644 GCA_034664965.1 Solirubrobacteraceae bacterium
CTCATTCGCCCGCAAGGAGTCAAGTGCCAGTCAACGAGCAAGCAATCGGCAAGACCTACGACCCGGTCCTTTACGCCGTCGGTCGAGAGAAGATCAGGGAGTACGCCCGCGCGGTGGGCGAGACGAATCCGCTGCACCTGGACGTGGACGCTGCGCGTGACGCCGGCTACGCCGACGTCGTGGCACCGCCGATGTTCGCGGTCGTTTACAGCGCCCCCGCCGTCGGGCCCCCGATCTTCGACCCCGAGATCGAATTGAACTTCGCGATGATGGTCCACGGCTCGCAGGAGTTTCAATGGGGGCCGGTCGTGGTGGCGGGAGACGAGATCACGACGACGGCGAGCGTCAAGGACATATCCGAAGCCGACGGCCGCGGCTACTACGCATTCGAGTCGATCTCGACCAATCAGCGAGGCGAGCAGGTGTGCCGCGGTACGTGGACCAACATCGTGCGAGGAGTGTGACCGGATGGCCGAGCTCAAAAGCGCAGAGCAGATCCCGCAGCTGCGCATCACGCCGGATAAGTACCTGACGAGTCGCTATGCGGGCGCCTCGGGTGATTTCAACCCGATCCACTTCGACGAGGAGTTCGCCCGTGCGGTGGGCCTGCCCGGGCGGATCCTGCACGGTCTCTGGACGATGGCTCAGGTTGCGCGGGCCCAGACCGATGCGGCGGGAGGTCCCGCCCACCTCAAGCGTCTGTCGGTGCAGTTTCGCGGCATGGGCGTGCCCGAGCAGGAGATAGTGGTCAGCGGAACGGTGCGCGAAGTCAGCGATGGGCGAGCGGTCATCGACACGGTTGCCGAACAGGGCGGAAAGCAGATCATCCGCAACGCCGAGGCCGAGCTGGCGCTCTGAGCTCCCAGGCCGTTTGAGCGCCACCCCTCGGCCTACAATCAATTGATGCTCACCTCGCGCCAGGAGCGAATCCTGTGCAAGGTGGTGGATGACTACCTGCGCACCGGCCAGCCGGTCGCCTCGAAGTCGATCGCCGCCGACCCGGAGTTCGATTGCGGTCCGTCCACGGTTCGTAATGAACTTGCGCTGCTCGAGGAGCAGGGCCTGCTCGGGCACCCCCACGTCTCGGCGGGGCGCGTGCCAACCGACGCGGGCCACCGTTACGTCGTCGATCTCATGCTCAGCTCCGGCGAGGGACTGGAGGTGCAGCGGCGGATGGAGCTGTCGTTGATTCGCCGGGAGGTCGAGGAGGCGATGCGCACCACATCGGAGACGCTTTCGCAGATGACGAATCTGCTGGCCGTCGTCTCGGCTCCGTCGCTGAGCACGGCGACGATTCGCCACATCGAGGTTCTCGCGCTGCAGCCGGAGGTCGCGATGGTAGTCGTCATCACCTCCAGCGGAGGCGTCTCGAAGCTCTTTGCGACGTTTGATCGTCCGGTCGACTCCGGGCTGCTTGCGTGGGCGGGCGAGTACCTGCGCGAGCGCCTGGTCGGCTTCGGACTGGGCGCGCGGATGCTCCAGCAGCGGCTGATCGATCCCAGCCTGTCGGCGCCCGAGCTTGCGTTCTTGGAGCGCCTGGTTCCGGCGTTCGGCGATCTTGCCGCCGATTCCGAAGACGAGCTCTACGTCGACGGGACGGCGCGCCTGTTCAGCGCGGGCCAAATCGAGGATGCCGCGCAGCTGGAGGGTCTAGTCGGCCTGCTCGAGCGCCGCGTGTCCCTCTTGCGCGTTCTGCGCGCCGCACTCGGTCAGCGTGGCATCTTCGTACGGATCGGTCGCGAGAACGAGATCCCGGCTATGCGCTCGCTGGCGCTCGTGGCGACTGGATACGGCGGCGCTCAGCGAAAGCTCGGCGCTGTGTCGGTGATCGGGCCGGTGCGCATGGACTACGCCGGCGCGATCGTCACGGTGCGCGAGGCGGCCAACGAGCTCTCGCGCTTCGTCGAAGACGCCTATGCCGAGAGCTGACACGACAGGAATGCCGCGCGACCCCTATGCCGTCCTGGGCGTCGAGCGCGCAGCCTCGGCCCAGCAGATCAAGAAGGCCTTTCGCCAGCTCGCGCGCGAGCTGCACCCTGACGTCAACGCGCACGATCCCGACGCCGAGGAGAAGTTCAAGGAGGCGGCCGAGGCCTACGAGATCCTCTCCGATGACGAGCGGCGCGCGACCTACGACCGCTACGGACACGAAGGCGTGCGCTCTGGCGGCTACGCTCCCAACTTCGACGCGTTCGGCTCGATCGGGGATCTGTTCGACGCCTTCTTCGGTGGCGGGGGGGCATTCGGCGGACGCTCAGGGCCGATGCCCGGTGGCGACGTCGCAGTCGCGGTCGAGATCGACCTCGTGCAAGCTGCGCACGGCGAGAAGGTCGAGGTCTCCTACGAGGCCGTGGATCGCTGCGAGCACTGCAATGGCAATGGCGCCGAGCCGGGCACGCCGATCAGGACGTGCGAGCGGTGCGGGGGCGCCGGGCAACTTCAGGCCGCGACGCGTACACCGTTCGGGCAGATGGTCAGAACGGTCGTCTGCGACGTCTGCGAGGGCGAGGGGCGCTCACCGGAGCAGCCTTGTCGCGAGTGCCGCGGGCGTGGCCGGCGCGCGGTTAAACGCACGATCGACGTGGAGGTGCCCGCCGGCATCGCCAACGGTCAGCGCATCAGGCTCGGCGGTCGTGGCCACGCCGGGGAGGCGGGCGCCCAGCCGGGCGATCTCTATGTGCTCGTTCGCGTTCAAGAGCACAAGCGCTTCGTGCGCGAAGGCGACGACCTGATCACGGCGCTGGACGTGCCTGCGCCGGTCGCCGCGCTCGGCGGCAAGCTTCAGGTCGCGACGCTGCAGGACAGCGCCTCGGTCGACTTGCCGGCGGGAACGCAGCCCGGCGAGGTGCTGACCCTGAGGGGCGAGGGGATGCCCGCTCTGGGACGCAGCAGGCGCGGGAACCTGCGCGTCGTGGTCAACGTCGTGATCCCGCGCCGCCTCAGCGAGGAGCAGCGTGAGCTGCTGGCGCAGCTGAACGGGACGCTCACCGACGAGAACCTTCGCTCGGAGGAATCGATGTTCGCCAAGCTGCGGCGCGCGCTCGGCAGCCAGGCCGCGTGATCCGCCTCGCCGTCCGTGTGCGGCGCACGCAGGCCGAGCTCGTTTTGGCCGAGCTGCTCGAGCTGGCGCCCGCGGGCGTCGAGGAGACGCTGATCGGGGAGCACACCGTGGAGTACGCCGTATACGGCGCTCCCGGTGAGCTGCCGGAGCTCCCCGATCTCAAAGCCGCGGCCGGTGAGGCGCTCGTTGAGATCTCAACCAGCGAGACAGCCGACGACTGGCAGGAGCGATGGAAGCAGTTTCATCGCCCCGTGCTCGTCGAACCGCCGCCGCAGGGCAAGACGTCCGCCCGCCCGACACCTGCACTGCACGTGAGGCCGCCCTGGGAGCTCGCGAGCGCGCGAGACGACGTTGTGGAGATCGTCATCGACCCCGGCCAGGCGTTCGGCACCGGCGGCCATGCCACTACCCGTCTGTGCCTGAACATGCTGCTGGAGTTGAACGCCACCGAGCTCGAGCGCGGAGCGCTGCTCGATGTCGGCACCGGCTCGGGCGTGCTTGCGATCGCGGCGGCCCGGCTCGGCTTCGCGCCGGTGCTGGCGCTCGATCACGATCGCCTGAGCATCGACGCGGCACGCGCCAACGCGGCGGTCAACGCGGCGCACATCGAGCTGCGTCGCGTTGACCTGCGCACCGACGAGCTCCCGTGGCTCGGCGCCTCAGACGCTCCCGCGGGTGCGATCGTGCTGCTGGCAAATCTGCTGAGGCCGCTGCTGCTCGAGCTGGCGGACGCGATCGCAGAGCCACCCGCTCACCTGATCGCGAGCGGGCTGCTGTCCGAGCAGGTCGACGAGATCGTGCAGGCGTTCGGTCAGCGCCACGGCCTGCGCGAGCGAACTCGCTCGGTCGACGGCGGGTGGGCCGCGGTGTGGCTCGACGCGGCGTAGCGCAGCAGGGATGCGCAGCGCGATCGCCGCGGCCCTCTAGGGCAGCTCGCGCGCGTGCACCGACGTCCCACCGGCCTGGGGGTCCCCGTGCGCCTCGGCGACGCGTGCTGAGGGAGGCAGGCGCCGAACGCCGAACGCGCAGCGCATTCCCTCGTGCACGTCGCGCTCGGCGACGAACAGCACCCGCTCTCTGCCCGGGTACTCCCAATCAAACGGATACTCGCCGGCGTACGCCCTGCACGCCCGCATCACGAAATCGGCTCGCTGCGCGCTCTCGCGGGCACGACGCCGGTCGCGACAGACGAAGACGACCATCGGTTCGGCCGCCTGCCGGGGTCCATACCGGCGAGTTTGCACCGACCAGCCGGCGAGAAAGTGGTCGTAGCGCTCGAGCTTGGCCACCCCGCGATCGCTGGACAGGCGATCGTCGAGCTCCACGATCACGTCGAGAACCGGGGCCGGGCGCGCATCGACCTCGCTCGGACCGGCGTGTGCCCGCGGCGCCGCGCCTGGATCGTGTTCGGGCACGACGCGCGACGACGGGACGCCACGACCGTCCGCCGTCAACTCGACGATCGCGTCCGGGCGGATCGTCTCGAAGCGCTCGACCTCCGTCTCTGTGCCGGCGCCGTCGATGCGAAGGAAGTCGTGCGCAACGCGTCCCCCCGGCAGTCGCAATTCCGCCGGGGCGATAGC
>JAXDGQ010000049.1:0-10527 GCA_034664965.1 Solirubrobacteraceae bacterium
AGCGTCGCGTCGCCGCGCATCGCGTCGGTGATCAGGCGCTCGTAGGCCTCGGGAGACTGCGACAGGAAGGCGGTGCCGTAGAGGAACTCCATGTTCACCGGGCGGATGATCATCCGTGTTCCCGGGATCTTCGCGCCCAGCCGCAGCGACACCCCCTCGTTGGGCTGCAGCGTCAGCACGAGCTGGTTGGGCTGCACGCCCAGCGATCCGTCCTGGCTGAAGGCCAGATGGGGAACGGGCTTCAGCGTCACAGCGATCTCCGTCACCTTGCGCGCCAGGCGCTTGCCGGTGCGGATGTAGAACGGCACGCCGGCCCAGCGCCAGTTATCGACTTCCAGGCGTATGGCCGCGAACGTCTCGGTCGTCGAGGTCTCCGGGACGCCGGGCTCTTCCAGGTATCCGACGACGTCCTCACCGCCGACGTGTCCCGCGGCGTACTGGGCGCGCAGCGCCATGTGCGCGACGTCCTGCGGCGTGGGCTCGGGGATCGCGTTGAGCACCTTGACCTTCTCGTTGCGCACCTCTTCGGCGGTGAAGCTGACAGGGGGCTCCATCGCGACGTGGCAGAGCAGCTGGAGCATGTGGTTCTGGATCAGATCGCGCAGTGCCCCGGCGTGGTCGTAATAGCCGGCGCGCGTCCCCACCCCGAGATCCTCGGCCGCCGTGATCTGCACGCTGTCGATGTAGTTGCGATTCCACAGCGGCTCGAACATGCCGTTGGCGAAGCGAAACGCCAGCATGTTCTGGACGGTCTCCTTGCCCAGGTAGTGGTCGATGCGAAAGACCTGGGCCTCGTCGAAGATCCCCAGCACGCGGCGGTTGAGCTCGCGCGCCTCCTGCAGCGAGGTCCCGAATGGCTTCTCGATGATCGCGCGCACCTCGGCGTTCTCGTGCTGGTTCAGCTTGGCGCGCCCGAGCTCCTCGACGATCACCGGGAAGAACTCGGGCGCGGTCGACAGGTAGAAGGCCCGGTTGAGCGGTTCGCCGGCGCGCTCCTCGAAGCCGTCGAGGACCTTGCCCAGCTCGCTGTAGACGGCGTCGTCGTCGAACACGCCCGGCACGTAGCGGACGTGCTGCAGCAGCTTTTTCAGCACGTCCTCGTCGGGCGTGCGCCGGGAGTACTCGCGGATCGCTTCTTCGCACTCGGCGCGGTAGCGCTCGCGCGCCTTTTCTTTGCGCGAGACGCCGACCAGGTGAAAGCGCTCCGGCAGCGCGCCCTCGTGGGCGAGGTTGTACAGCGCCGGCAGCAGTTTGCGCTTGGCCAGGTCGCCCGTCGCACCGAAGATGACCAGCGTCGTCGGCGCTACCGGCAGGCGCTCCAGGCCCGGCGTCAGCGGATTCTCGGGCACCTCCTCGGCGGTCGGCTGGCCGGGCTGGGCGGCCATCGCTCAGCGCCCTCCGCGTCGCTCGCCCGACCGAGCGGGCGCGGACTTCTGCGAGTTGCTCGCTCCGGCGGCCGGCGCGCTCTTGACGGCGTGACCGCCGAACTGGTTGCGCAGGGCCGCGAGCACGCGGTCGGCGAAGTCGCCGTTGCCGCGCGAGCGCAGGCGCGCGTACAGCGACGCCGTGATGACCGGCGTTGGCACGTCGTGCGCGGTGGCGTCCATGATCGTCCAGCGCCCCTCGCCGGAGTCCTCGGTGTAGCCCTCGATCGCTTCCAGCTCGTTGCCGTCGGCTTCGAAGGCCCGCGCGGCCAGTTCGCACAGCCACGAGCGCACGACCGAGCCCTGGCCCCACAGGTGCGCGATCTTCGCGTTGTCGAGCTCGTACTCGCACTTGTCGAACACGTCAAAGCCCTCCGCGTAGGCCTGCATCAGCCCGTACTCGACGCCGTTGTGGACCATCTTCACGTAGTGCCCGGCCCCGGACGGTCCGAAGTGCAGCCAGCCGCGCGGGCCGATCGCCGCGAGGCTCTGCTCGTTGGTCTCGGGCGCGAGCACGTCGAGGATCGGCGCCAGGCGCTTGACGGCTTTCGGCGGGCCGCCGACCATCATGCAGTAGCCGACTTCCAGACCCCACACCCCGCCGGACACGCCGACGTCGACGTACCCGATGCCCTGGCTCTTGAGCTCCTTGGCGCGCCGCTTGTCGTCGGTCCAGCGTGAGTTGCCGCCGTCGACGATCGTGTCGCCGCGGTCGAGCAGGCCGGCCAGCTTGTCGACGGTCTGCTGCGTGGGATCCCCGGCCGGCACCATGATCCAGACCATCCGCGGCGCGTCGAGCTGCTTGACGAGCTCCTTCAACGAGCCCGCGCCGGTGGCGCCGTGCTTGACCGCCTGCTTGACCGCCTTTGCGTCGAAGTCGAAAGCGACGACCTCGTGCTCGGAGTCGCGGCGGATGCGATGCACCATGTTGCCGCCCATCTTGCCCAACCCGACGAAGCCGATCTGCGTCACAGCGCCTCCTCGATGCTCTTTGTTAGGTCGCGCAGCGCACGCGCGGCGTCATCGCCGTTCAGGCGCACGCGCTCGGCCGGCAGCCCAAGCTCGCGCAGCGTGTCGAGGTCGCCGATCGCCTCGGCGTTCTTCAGCGTCGCGAACGTGTATGGCGCACCGGGGATGTCCACGTCCTCGGGCGCGTCGTGCAGCAGCTGCAGAAAGCGACCGCTCTTCGGGCCGCCCTTGTGGAACTGGCCCGTGGAATGCAGAAAGCGCGGCCCGTAGCCGAATGTCGTCGTTGCCTTGCGGGCCGCGCGGATCGCCACGCGCAGCTCGGCGATCGCGGCGTCGAACTCGCCCGACGGCTGGACGTAACCCATGATCGCGAGGTAGCTCGGCGGCGCGGCGGGAGCGATCAGCGAGTGCAGTGCCGCCTGGTCCGCGCTCGGCGGCTCGGGCAGCTCGTGCCTTGCCTCGTATTCTGCGAGCACCCGCTTGGTCGCGTCCTTGGCCTGCTGCACGTTGGGTTGGTCGAACGGGTTGATGGCGAGCCCCCAGCCCGCTACGGCGACGGCCACCTCGGAGAGCATGAATAGGCGGCCCAGATCGCTCGGCCCGGCCGCGGGAATCTTCAGCAGCGGATGTCCGGCGGCGGCCAGTCGCTCGACGCGCGCATCGAGCTCGGCGTCGGCGGAGTGCGCGTCCGGCAGGTAGGCGAAGACCCGATCGTCGCCGTAGTCCCCGGGCTCGCCCAGCGGCTCCTCCGCGACCGGCAGGATGCCCGTCGAGCGCTTGCCCGTGGACTCGGCGACCAGTTGCTCGAGCCACAGTCCAAGGCCCGGCAGCGAGTGCGAGATCACGAACGTCAGCTTGTCCCTACCCGCCCGGGCGAGCGCGCTCAGCGCTGCGCCCATCCACACCCCCGCGCTCTGCTCGGCCGGCGTGGAGGAGTCTGGGGCGTCTGCCGAGACCTCTTGCAGCTCCGTCTCCCAGGCGAGGCTGGCTCGGAGCAGCAGTCCGCGGATGTCAACGCCGATCAACGCCGCCGGCACGATGCCGAAGGCCGACAGTGCGCTGTAGCGACCGCCGATGTCGGGATCGCCGGCGAAGACCTCGCGGAAGCCGTGCTCGTGCGCGAGCTCCTCCAGGCCCGAGCCGGGATCGGTTATCGCGGCGAAGTTCTGACCGTCGCCGACGAGCGACCAGAAGTAGGCGAACAGCGACAGCGGCTCGATCGTCCCGCCGGACTTCGAGGAGACCAGGAACAGCGTCTGCTTGGGCTCGACGCTCTGCTCGACCGCGCGCACTGTCGCCGCGTCGGTCGAATCGAGCACGTGCAGGCGCGGGTGGCCGGGCTGGGAGCCGAACGAGCGCCGCAGCACCTCCGGCGCGAGCGAGGAGCCGCCCATTCCCAGCAGCACGACGTCGCGCAGACCGTCGTCGCGAAGCTTGTCCGCGAACGCAGTGAGCGAGTCGACCTGGTCGAGCATCCGCTCGGCGACCGTCAGCCAGCCCAGGCGGTCGGCGATCTCAGGGGCGCCCGGCGGGCCCCACAGCGTGGCGTCGCCCTCGCGCACGCGCTCGGCCACTCGCGCCTGTGCGGCCAGGTCGAGCTGCTCGGCGATCGCTGCTCTCAGTGAGGCCGGTATCCGGGCCTCGACGGTAAGGGCGGCGTCGCTCACCCGACGATCGTACAGCGGCGATGGCGAGGTTGACGGCCTGTGCGGTCGGCTAGGATCGGGCCGATCCCGGTCGCGCCCAGGTGTGCGAAGCAGCGGCCGTCGGCGGAGCGCGGTTTCCCACGAAAGCGAGGGGTTGGATGAGCGAAGAAGCGCTCAAGTCGCTCAGGCGCAGGTTGACGAAGCTGTGGCTGATCAGCCCGGAAAAACTCTGGCTGATGTCGATCGCGCTGCAGCGCCGCGGCCACTGGATGCCGGCCTTCGCGGTCAAGCAGCTGAACACGATCCTCTACCACAACTCGCTGGCACCGGGGGCGAGCGTCAGCCCCGACATCATCCTCGGACACTACAGCCACGGCGTTGTGGTCAACCGCAACGTCGAGATTGGGCCGCGGGTGAAAATCTGGCACAACGTCACGCTGACGGCCGGTCGCCCGGCGCGGCGCGAAGGGGCGACAGCGGTGGGACCGCTGTCGCGGATCGTGGTCGAGGAGGAAGTGAAAATCGGCACGAACGCCGTGGTCATCGCGCCTCGCGGGCGCACGCTGCGGATCGGCCGCGGCGCGCGCATCGGCGCCGGCGCGATCGTCACCGACGACGTGCCTGCGGGGGCGACCGTGGTGAGCCCGCCGGCGCGGGTCCTGCGCAAGGACGCGGGCGAGCCGGCCATGGATGCGGACGCGCGGGCGACGGGCGCTGAGATAGGTTTCCCCGGGCATCGCACCGACTCTCCCGGCGAGGACTCGCCGGTGCGCCGGTAGCGCGCCGACAACTAACAGCGCGCCGCCACGGCGCGTCTGCACCGACAAGCCTTGATCCCAGACCGAACGCATCAGCGGCCCGACCGCAACCTGGCCCTCGAGATGGTCCGCGTGACCGAGGCCGCTGCTCTGGCGGCGGCGCCACTGGTGGGCCTCGGCGACAAGGAGGCGGCCGACCAGGCGGCCGTGGACGGTATGCGCTACATGCTGCAGTCGGTGGAGATGGACGGCATCGTGGTGATCGGCGAGGGCGAGAAGGACGAGGCGCCGATGCTCTACAACGGCGAGCAGATCGGCGACGGCTCGCCGCCCGAAGTCGACATCGCGGTCGATCCGCTCGAGGGCACCACGCTGGCCGCGCATGGGATGCCGAGTGCGCTGGCGGTGATCGCGCTGTCCAGCCGCGGCACGATGTTCGACCCCGGTCCGTGCGTGTACATGGAGAAGATGGCCGGCTCGCCCGAGATCGCCGACCTGCTCGACCTGGATCGCCCGCTGGCGGAGACCGTCGAGCTGGTGGCCGAGCGCAAGGGCACCGCGGTCGGCGACGTGATGGTCGTCGTGCTCGATCGCCCGCGCCACGAGGAGGGCATCCGCGAGATCCGCGGCGCAGGCGCGCGGGTGCGCCTGATCTCCCACGGCGACGTCTCGGCGTCGCTGCTGGCAGTCACCGAGCGCTCGCACGTGGACCTGTTGTGGGGAATCGGCGGGACCCCGGAGGGGGTGATCTCGGCGGCGGCGGTGAAGTGCCTCGGTGGCCAACTGCTCGGCCGGCTGTGGCCGCGTGACGACGCCGAGCGCGAGGCGGCGCGAGCGGCCGGCTACGAGCTTGATCGGGTGCTCACGCGCGACGACCTCGTCGCGGGCGAGGACGTGTTCTTCTCGGCGACCGGCGTCACCGACGGCGACGTCCTGCAGGGCGTGCGCTACCCGAGCGCCGGGGGCGCCACGACCGAGTCGCTCGTCACGCGAACTCGCTCGGGCACGATCAGGCGTATCAGGGCCACGCACGACCGATCCAAGCTGCGCGCAGTCGGCGGCGAGCGCTTCTGAGCCAGGCCGCCGAGGGGGGACGGCCCGAACCTGCTGCAACAATGTGCCCGTGATCAACAAGGCACACAGCGAAGGGCTGAGGTGAGCGCCGTCAGCCCGGAAAAGCTCTGGCTGCTGTCGATCGCCCTGTGGGCGCGGGGCCATCGCCGGCTGGCCACGCTCGTTCGCAACGTCAACTCTGCGCTGTACCACAACTCTCTGCCCCCCGGGGCGACGGTCAGCCCGGACATCAAGTTCGGCCATCACAGCTTGGGGACCGTGATCCACACCAACGTCGTGATCGGACGTCGCGTGAAGATCTGGCACAACGTCACGATCGCGATGCGCGCCGGTGCGAAGTCCCCCTATCGCATCTTCATCGAGGACGACGTCAACATCGGCGCGAACTCCGTGGTCATATCGCCCTACAGGCGAGACCTGCGAATCGGGCGAGGGGCGCGCATCGGCGCCGGCGCCGTAGTCAGCCGCGACGTGCCGCCGGGCAGCACCGTCGTGAGCGTGCAGCCGCACGTCATCCCGCCGGATGCGAGCGGCGATGAGCCGGTACCGGAGCAGTCCGCTGCCCGGCAGCCGGGCAACGGGTCGAGCCCGGCGTCGACCGAGCCCGCCGCCGGAGCTGAGCCGCTTCTCTAGAGCCGGTAGCGCCCGACGCGCGACTCGGCGAGGTCCAGGCGCACGAGCGAGTGCAGGAAGCGGTTGGTGACGATCACATGGATGCGCGACTGGGTCGCGTCATACACGCGGCGGCTGAGACCGGAGGCGATCGAGGGATAGAAGTTGGCGACCTCGATGGTCACGTGCAGGTGCGCCTGGGCATCGTGCTCGCTGGGGTCACGGCGAACCTCGATCTGCAGGTAGCCGCCGCCGTCGCGTCCGCGCTTGGCGACGAGCACACCGCGCGCGATCCGCCAGCGCACGAGGCCGTGCTCGCGGTCCATCTCGTATTCGGGCGCCTGGAAGGTCAACAGCTTCAACGCCCCGAACAGCAGCACGATCGAGCGCTCGTCCTCTGAGTAGCGAACCTGGATCAGCCCGAGCGTCACGCGCGAGAGAAAGCGCCAGTACGTGCGTGCCAGGCGCTCCAGGTACTCGGGCGACCAGATCGCGGCGAGGGCGTCGGCGGGAAGCGTGACCGTCGCCGTCTGCACCGAGCGCACCGCGCCGGTGGCGTCGTCCAGCGACGTCAGGCTGCGCGATTCGGCGATCACCGCGCCCGGCGCCCGTGCGCCGCGCCGCAGGGCACGCCACAGCAGCGCCAGGGCGATCAGGGCGGCGACCGCCGCCACGGCGAGCAGAGTGACGGTCATCGACCAGCAGGCTATTCAGCGCGGCCGTCGCCCGGGCGGACCGCTTCCCGTCCTCCGTTGCTGCTATCCACAGGCAGGTGAGCCGAGACGCCGCCACCGAGCGCCTGGCCGGCGCGCGGCCCGTGGCCGACGCGCCCGTCGACGCGCTGCTCGCCCGCGCGGACGAGCTGGCCCGCCGCTGGGCGAGCGCCTTGATCGCCGCGCGCCCGCTCGACGAGATGGCCGTGGTTCCGCTCGAGGCCCTTTCCCGCGAGGCGCCGGCGCTGTGCGCGCAGCTCGCCGGCGCGCTGAGCTCCGATGCCGAGCTGGAGCGGCTGCTCGCGCCGGCCGCGGCCGGGGAGCCGGCGCGTTCGGACCCGCTCGCGGCGTGGCTGGCACCCGCGGGCGGCGCGGGCTCCGCTGTGCGTGACGTAGAGCTTCTGCGCGGCGTCGTCTGGGAGGCTGCGCTCGATGACCTTCGCCAGCCCACGGCCCGGCAGGTGGCCGACCTGTCCGATCGCCTGGCGTACGTCTGCGCCGCCCTGGTCGCCGCCCTGCTCGACCGCCACGAGCCGGCGGCTGCGGCGGCGACCCCGAGCGCGGCGCCCGCCTCGGGGGCCGAGCGCGTGCTCTACAGCTCGCCGCGGACATCGCCCGGCGGACGCCGCGCGGTCCTGATCGATGAGCGCGAGGAGCCCGTCCGGTCGCCCGCACGCGGTCGCGACGATGATCCCGTCGGAGCCCCGGCGGCGCCGGGGCGCGCGGCCGCCGCGTCGCCTCGCGTGACGGCGCGCGGGGGCGAGCAGGGCAGCCGACCGGCTGGCACCGCGCCGCGACCGCTTCCGTGGGACACGCCGCTTGACGCTGTGAGCCGGCCCGCGGGCGGCCTGCAGGATCCGGCGTCGCGCCGGGCGGTGCCGGACGGCGCCGGCGACGAGCTGCGCGTCACGCGTGCGGCCGGCCTGCCCGTGGACGAGCGCGCGTAGGGGCGCCCTAGCTCAGGGCGCCGAAGCTCAGGCGGCCGGGGCGCCGCCGGTCGTGATCAGCGAGGCCGGCGGCGTGGCTGCGGCGGGCGGCAGCCCGAGCGTCGGCGTGTTCGGGACGCTGCCGACGATTCGCGTGTGCAGCCGTGCGGTGTCGGCCATGCCCAGCACGTGCGCGGCTTCGGTGGTCAGGTCCCACTGGGCGCCGTTGCGGGCGTAGGGCCCGCGATCGATCACCGGGACGGTCGCCGCGCGGCCCTTGTAGCCGAACTTCACGAGCGTTCCGCACGGCAGCGTGCGGTTGGCGACCCCGACCACGGCCGGTGTGAGCGTCTGCCCGCACGCGGTCGTCTGGCCGTAGAAGCCCGGTCCGAACCACGTCGCGAGCGCGACCTTTTTGATCGCCGTGACGGGTGCGCTGGAGACGCCGCCGGTCTCGGCGAGCGCAGCAGCGGCCGAGCCACCGCCACAGGCCGTGGCAGCGAGCAGCACGAACGAAGATATCTTCAAAAACGGTGTACGCATCGGCTTCGGCGCCTACGGGGTGAGCTGACGGGCTCGCGCCACACTGGCAGCGCTACGACCTCGAACGGTCGATTCGCCCCCGCGGACCGAGCACTTCCGATCCGCATTGGGTCCCCCGTCTTCCGCGACCTGGGTCACGGAAGCTCGGCGTGGGCGCGAGTATACAGAACCCCTGTTGGGGAGGGTTGCGAAGCGTTGCACCGCCCGCGGCAACGGCCGCGGGGATGCGCGGTGCGAGCCTCAGGACAGCGGCAGACGCGAGAGGACGTCCTTGAACAGCCGCTCGCCGGTGGAAAGCCCGGCTTTGGCCAGCTCGCCGACGATCTCCGCCGCCGTGGCCACCAGCTCGGCTCCACCGGGCGGCGCCACCGAGCCCCCGGCCGTTTCGCCATCGCCCTCAAAGCCCTGCCGCGGGGCGGCGTCCTCGGACGCGGGCGGGCGGCTCGTGTGCGCGGGCGGCCGCCGCCGGGCGGCTTTTCCCTTCGCCGTGGCCGACTTCGCCGAACGGGGCTTGGATGCAGCGCCACCGGGCTTCGCGCTGGCGGACGAGGCCTCGCGCACAGGGCCGGCGGCGGTGTTGGCCGCGGTCGCACCCGGGTGCGCGGCCGTCACGCGGTTGGCGCGCGACGCTTTTCGGGCGCGGGATTGCGCGCTGGTCGTTGTGCGCGCCGCGGCACGGCGCGCGCTGGAGCGCTGGGGCCTCGTGCGCGGGAGGTTGGCGAGCACGCCGCCCTCGTTGCGCCCCCCTACTGCGGGCTCGTCGCTGGTGTTCGAGTCGGCCACGGTGCACATCATTGCTTAAGGCTCGCCGCAGGAACCTCCTGCCCGGGCTCGCAAGCCGGGCGGCGAAGCGTTGTGATCGAGCGCGGCGACGCGTTAGCATGGGTCCCTGGAAAGAAGCAGGTGCTGTAACGCTGGGCGGAGCTCCGCCGTATGTCCCACGGAGGGGCTGGTCTCAGCCAGGATCCGCCAGGGCCGCGGCGCGGCCGCCGGTTGTCGACCGACGGAAGAAACGGGAACAGATGTCAGTAGTCGAGCTGCAGGAGCTGGATGAGGTCAAGGGGCTGCTCGCCAAGGGCCAGCAGGTTGGAGTGCTCTCCTACACGGAGATAACCAAGGCGATGTCCGAGCTCGACTTGGACGAGTCCGACGTCGAAGAGCTGCACGGGTACTTCGAGAAGGCGGAGATCGAGCTCGTCGAGGACATCGATCCGGCGACGGCCGCCGCCTCGCAGGTCGAGCGCGCGCCCGACAAACGCGGCCGGCGCAAAGCGAAAGCCACGCTCGACCTCAAGCCGGACATGACCACGGACTCGCTGCAGCTGTTCCTCAAGGACATCGGCAAGGTGCGGCTGCTGACCGCGCAGGAGGAGGTGGACCTCGCCAAGCGCATCGAGCGGGGCGATCTCGACGCCAAGCAGAAGATGGTCGAGTCGAACCTCCGCCTCGTCGTCTCGATCGCAAAGAACTACCGCAACCAAGGCCTGCCGTTCCTCGACCTGATCCAGGAAGGCACGCTCGGTCTCGTGCGCGCCGCGGAGAAGTTCGACTACCGCAAGGGCTTCAAGTTTTCGACGTACGCCACCTGGTGGATCCGCCAGGCGATCGCCCGGGCCCTGGCCGACAAGGCTCGGACGATCCGGATCCCCGTCCACGTGGTCGAGAAGCTCAACAAGATCGGCCGCGCCGAGCGCAAGCTGGTCACCGAGCTGGGGCGCGAGCCCACGGCCGAGGAGATCGCCGAGGTGACGGGCATCGAGCCCGATGAGGTCGAGTCGATCAAGCGCTCCGCGCAGGCCCCGGTCTCGCTCGAGAAGCCGGTCGGCGACGAGGAGGAGTCCGAGTTCGGCCAGTTCATCGCC
>JAXDGQ010000050.1:0-6247 GCA_034664965.1 Solirubrobacteraceae bacterium
ACGACCTGCGAGAGCTCGCGCTCCAGGCGCGTGACCTGCTCGCGCAGCGAACGCCGCGCGGCGCGCTCGTCGACCGACTCGAAGGCCGCTGTGCCGCGCTCGATCGTCAACTGCTCGGACTGGCTCATGCCTGCGACTCCTCCTCGTAGGCCGGACGCGCCGATTCTACCAGCGCCGCCAGGGCCCATGTGGCGCTCGACGAGCCTCCCGCCAGAGGCGGCCGCTCCCGCTCACGACGACTGCAGAGATGACCCGCAGATCCACAACGCCTCTTCCGCATACAGCTCGGGCACGCCGGCGACCTGCACGGCGAACAGCGTCAGCCGTCGCGTGCGGGCCTGCGGCGCATGATCAGAGGCGGCCTCGCCGAAGAGGATCGCCAGCGGCGTCGAGGCGTCGGCGATCACCAGGCGCCCAGCCGGCAGAACGGCGGCGTCGGGCAGGCTGCCCAGGCGCTCGCCCGCGACACTCGCGCGGATGCCCAGCGGCCCGTCGAGGCGCTCGGCGTCCAGCGCCCACACGGGCACGCCGGTGTCGATCAGGGCGATCAACAGAACGTCCTCGAGCAGGCCTCCGCTGAGAAAGCCGCCCTTGATCATCCGCTCGAGCACCGCCGCCTCGATCGGCGTGCGCACGACCTCCGGGTCCAGCCCGATGTGGCGAAAGAAGATGCGATAGGCCGACGGGACCGGCTCACGTCGCACCGCCACCGCGGCGGCGCCGCGAAAGCGATTGGACAGTTCGCGCAGCCGTCCCTGGACGTCGGCCGGCGATTCGCCCGTCAGCGAGCCCTTGCGGGCGACCTCGACCTGCGCCGTCAGCAGGCGCAGCCCGGGGAGCTCCTGCTCGACCTCGCGCGCACACCATCCGGGCGTGGGTGCAGAGCCCGTGGTCCGGTCCTCGCGCGGCGTCGGCCGCGAGCCCGGCGGAGGCTGACCGCTCACCCGGCGCCTCCCCGCGCGGGTGCGGGCTGTTTCCAGCCGCGCGCGCGCGAGGCCGCGACCAGACCGGCGACGCGCCGGCGCAGCGTCGCGCGCGACGGGCGCCTCAGCAGCGCCGCGCTCTGCACCTCGCCGCCCGGATAGGCGAACGTCACCTGCGGGCACGTCGCGACCTTGTAGAGCGCCGCCAGCGCGCCGTCTTTGTCCAGCCCCACCGGCAGGCTCAGCCGATGCGTGCGGATCAGCCGGCGGATCTGCGCGCGGCCGTTCTTGATCGCCACCGCCGCGAAGCGCACGCCTGCGAACGAGCCCGACAGCGCCTGCATGTCGCCGAGCACCGCCGCGCAGGAACCGGAGTCCACGAACAGCGCGAGCACGACGGGAGCGCCTTCGTACAGCTCGCAGATGTTGAGGATCTGCGAGCCGCGCTCGTTGCACGCCGGCACCCGCCCGGCCGCTCCCTCGAAGGCGTGCGTCGCCGTGTCGGCGTCGCCGTTGAGGCTGCCCAGCGCGAGCGGGACGGCGAACGGCGGCAGCTGTTCGCCCGGTGCGAGGCCCTTGACGCCGTTGGGCTTGGTGACGATCGTGTTGATCGTGATCAGCACGAGGATCAGCACGGCGAACAGCGCCGCGTAGCCTCCGTAGCGCGGGCTGCGCCGGCGTTCAGGCTGGCTCATGAACCGGCTCGCGCGGGCCGCCGCGGAGTGTCACCGGCTCGCCCGGACCGCCATCCTGGGCAGCCGCGCCGGAAAGCACGAGCACGGCCGGCAGCGCCACGAGCACCCCGAGCAGCGACACGCTCAGGTCGATCAGCGTCACCAGGCCGAAGTCGCGCAGCATGCTGATGTCCGAGAGCGCCAGCACGCCGAACCCGGCGATCGCCGTGACCCCGGACGCGGCTATGGCAGCGCCCGTGCGCCGGTAGCTGCGCCGCAGCGCCTCGATCGTGTCGTGGCCGGCCAGGCGCTCCTGGCGATGTCGCTCGGCCAGCAGCACGCTGAACTCCGTCGAGACCGCGATCACGAGCGCGCCGAGCGTGACCGACATCGGGTTCAGCGGCACGCGCACCGCGAACAGGATCAGCGCCGACCAGCCGCTCGCCAGCGCGATCGGGACGAGCGGGACGAGCGCCCGGCGCAGGTCGCCGCGGAAGGCGAGCAGCAGCACGAGCGCGACGACGGCGAGGCTCGCCAGCAGCGTCTCCACGCGTCGCAGCGGCGAGGCCACCTCGGCGGCCGACTTGGCCGCCAGCACCGGCAGCCCGACGAGCTGCGCGCTGACGCCCGCCGGCGGACGCAGGATCGAGCGCATCTGGTCGATCAGCTGCTGCTGCTCTTGCAGGCTCATCAGGCGGATGCCGAAGGCGAGCGTCGCGACACGATGATCGGCCGTGATCACGTCCTGGGAGAAGTACGCGGGAATCGCCGCCAGCAGGCCGTTCACCTGCGCTTGGGTCAGCTTGGCGCGTTTGGCCGGCGCTTTTCCGGCGGGCGTCACCACGGCCTGTTGGGTGAACAGGTCGGGCAGCGAGAAGGCCGGGCACAGCCGCGCCCGCCCGCAGCCGCGCGTCGCGCTGTAGCCGAAGCGCTTGAGCACCGCGCGCTCGTAGGAGCTCATCCATTCGATCGTCGCCGGCCTGGTCAGCGACCCGGAGCTGACCATCAGGTCGATCTCGCCGCCCACGCCGGTCGTCTGCTCGACGGCGTCGAGGGCTTCCAGCGAGCTGAGGTTCTGCGGTACGAGCTTGGTGATGTCCGTCTCCACCCTGGTCTGCGTGTCCAGCCCCCAGCCGAGCGCCGCCAGCGCCAGGCCCACGCCGAGCACGCGGCCGGGCCGGCGCACCGCCCCGACGAGCGCAGCGCGCGAGATCGCGCGCGTCAGCGGGTTGTCGCGCAGCAGCTCGCCGGCGTCGCGCCACGCCGCCGACACCGCGGCCCACGCGCCCGCCGCACGGCCCCCGAGCGGGTGGCGCACCCGCCGCCCGCCGGCGCTCGCCTCGCCCTGCCGGCCGGGTGCCGCGAGCGCGAGCACAGCCGCGCCCGCCGTCAGCGCGCACAGGAACGCGACGACGACGCCGAGCACCAGCAGCAGCCCGAAGCCGCGCACCATCGGCACGGGCGAGAGCGCCAGCACGAGCATCGCGCCCGCGCTCGCCGCGCCGGCCGTGGCGATCGTCGGCGCGCCGAGGCCGGCCGCGCGGCGCACGCGTGCCTCGGGCGACCCGCCGCGCCCGCCCTCCTGCTCCTCGCGCACGCGCGACTGGAACTGGATCGCGTAGTCGACCGACAGGCCGACGAGCACCGGCAGCACGGCGATCGAGGCCATAGTCAGCGACGCGCCCGCCAGCGACAGCGCGCCGAACGTAAGCGCCGCCGCGAGCAGCGCGACCGCGAGCGGGAGCAGCCGCGGGCGGCCCGTGAAGATCAGCCCGAGCGTCGCCGCCATCACCAGCAGGACGGCGATCAGCAGCAGCTCGATCGAAGCGGTGATCGAGTGGACCAAATCGGACGTGATCACCGGCTGGCCGGTGACGAGGTAGGACCCGCCGTGTTGCAGGCGCCACTGCGGCATCGCCACCGCCTGGCGGATCAGCGCGATCGTGCGCGTGCGCTGGGACTCGCTCAGCCCCGCGCGCATCCGCACCGAGACGAGCGCGGCGTCGCGGCTGGGGAACAGGTAGGCAAAGCGCTGCTTGGGCGTCCCCGCCGGCTTGCTGGAGTCGAACACCAGCGACGTGGCGAAGGAGTGATTGTCGAGGCTCGGGCGCGATGTCAAGCCGTACTGCAGCGCGAGCGTCACCAGGCCCTCCTGGAAGCGCGCCGTCGTGATCTTCGCCGCCTGGCGCCCGAGCGCCTGCGCTTCTGCGGCGCTCAGCCCGCGGCGCAGCGCAGCCCGCGTGACGACGCGTTCGGCCTGCTTGGCCTGCGCCTGCGCCTGCTTGGTCTGCTGGGCGAGCTGTTCGTCGATCTGATTGGCCGCCTCGTTGATGAACGTCCCGGGGCCAAGCGCGACCTTGACCGTGCGCGCACGCGCCAGCTGGCCGCACGGCCCGTTCGCCCCGCCCTCCCTGCCGAGCGCGCTCGCCGGCACGTTCCCCGACAGGCACCCCTCCAGCCCGACGAGGCGATCGATGTCTTCGCTGAGCACGAGTTGCTGCAGGTCCCCTTTGACGAGCACCTCGACCGGCTCTTCGCCGAAGTTCTCATAGAAGCGCTGGGTCGTCTCGTACTGCGAGCTCGAGCTCGAGACGAACGTGCTGGTCGCCGCCGTCGGACGCAGCCTCAGCGCGAGCCCCGCGCCCGCGAGCCCGAGCACGACAGCCACCGCGACAACCAGCCGCGGCCGGCGAGCCGCGCCGCCGGCCAGCGCCGAGAGAAAGCGAGCTGCGTTCACAGCTGAAGGCTAGACCCGGGAGATGCGCCACCGCGCCGCCGGGTTTACTCCATACCCAGAGGTCCGGCCGATTCGCCGGAGAGGAACTGCCGCACGAACGGGTTCTCCGACGCGAACAGCTCCTCGGCGGGGCCGGATTCGACGATGCGCCCCTTCCACAGCACGGAGATGTGCTCGGCGACCCGCCGCGCGCTCATGATGTCGTGCGTGATCACCACGTAGCAGCCACCGTTCTCGGCGTGGATTTCCTTGATCAGCTCGCACAGCAGCGCCGTGCGCACCGGGTCAAGGCCAGAGTCGGGCTCGTCGAACAGGACGATCTCCGGGTCGAGCACGAGAGCTCGGGCGAAGCCGGCGCGCTTGCGCATCCCGCCGGAGAGCTCGTTGGGCATCTTCGCACCCTCGCCGCCCAGCCCGACCTCGCTCATCCGCCGGTTGACGATCTCGGCTATCTCCTCGTCGCCCTTCTCGGTGTGCTGGCGCAGCGGGAAGGCGACGTTGTCCCACAGGGTCAGCGAGCCGAACAGCGCCCCGTCCTGGAACAGCACGCCGAACTTCTTGCGTATCTCGAAGAGGTCGGCGTCGGCGAGGCTGGGGATCGAGGTGCCGTGCACGAGCACGTCGCCCTCGTCGGGGTACAGCAGCCCGACGATGTGCTTGATGCAGACCGACTTGCCGGTGCCCGACGGGCCGATGATCATCGAGATCTTGTCTTCGGGCAGGCCCATGTTCAGCCCGCGCAGCACGTGGTTGCGCCCGAAGGACTTGTGCACGTCGATGAACTCGATCGCATCGGGCGTCTCGGACGGGCGCAGCGTGCCGGTGTGGAACTCGAACTCCTCCGCGCCCTCGCGCTCGCGCTGGCGTGCGCGTTCGCGTTCGGTGAACGACGTGCCGCCGATGCCCGCGGGGGCGTCCTCGCCCTCGCTCTCGGAGGGCGCGAAGTCCGACTCGCCGCCCGTCTGGCTCGGCGCCGCGTGGTGCTCGATCTGCTCGTAGGACTCGTCGGCGCCCTCGGCGTCGCCGTGCGGCCCGGGCGCGTCCTCGCGCGCCACCTCAGCCCCCGATCGGGGCGCGCGGATTGGCGCCCCAGAAGATCTGTGTTCCAAGCATGCCGATGACGTGCACGAGCACGAGGTTCAGCACCATCGACTTGGCGGTCGCCCGGCCCACGCCGACAGGCCCACCACTGGCGTTGTAGCCGTAGTAACAGGCCACGAGCACGATCGCGGTGGCCATGAACATGGCCTTGAGCACGCTGTAGAGGAAATCCGGTGGATTCTGGAATTGCCAGAAGATCAGGAAATAGCCGCCCGAGGACACGTAGCCGATCTGCTGCACGACGGCGATGTAGGAGGCCAGGAAGGCGGCGCCGATGCCCGCCAGGTACATGAACGGCAGCACCAGCCAGGCGGCGAGCCGGCGCGTCGCGCAGAGGAAGGTCATCGAGTTGATGCCCATCACCTCCAGCGCGTCGATCTCCTCGGAGATGCGCATCGCGCCGAGCTCGGCGACGATGCCCGTGCCGACCTTGGCGGCCATCATGTAGCCGAAGGCGTACGGCGTGATCTCGCGCAGGTCGCACCATGCCGTGAAGACGCCCGAGTAGGCGGGCGCGCCCTGGGCGGCCGTGAAGTACGCGCCCTCGATGCCACACTGCAGGCCGAGGATGAACATCAGCGTCCAGATGATCGTCGTCGAGCCGACGATCAGGATGCCCGACTGGCGCAGCGCCTCGCCGAAGAAGCGGAACACGCGCAGGCCCCACACGTCGCGGACGATCTGCCCGGTGAACTTGCCGATTTCGCCGGTCGCCGCGAGCCATTCGCGCGGCATCGCCAGGAGCTCGCCCATTACTTGATCACCAGGATCTGCGGGTGGGTCGCGAGAAGGGTCTGCGTGAACACGTAGTC
>JAXDGQ010000051.1:0-16206 GCA_034664965.1 Solirubrobacteraceae bacterium
AACTGGCGCTGGGCCGGCGTGCCGTTCTACATCCGCACCGGCAAGCGCCTGGCGCGCAAGGTGACGGAGATCGCCGTGACGCTGAAGCCCGTTCCCCATCTGGCCTTCAGCCAGGACGGATCGCTGGGCGTGCAGCCCAACCAGCTCGTGCTGACGCTGCAGCCCAACGAGGGGGTGTCGCTGCGGCTGGGAGCGAAGATCCCGGGAACACGGATGATCATCCGCCCGGTGAACATGGAGTTCCTCTACGGCACCGCCTTCCTGTCGCAGTCTCCCGAGGCCTACGAGCGCCTGATCACCGATGCGATGCGCGGCGACGCGACGCTGTTCACGCGCAACGACGAGGTCGAGGCGCAGTGGCGAATCTGCGACCCGCTCCTCAGCACGTGGGCAAAGCAGCCTGGGCCGCTGCCCAAATACGAAGCCGGCTCGCAGGGACCTGCCGAGGCCGACAACCTGCTGCTGGAGGGCCATCGCTGGCGCGCGATCTGATGGCCCGCAGCGACGCAGTCTGGAGCGCCCAGGGCACCACGCCCGATGAGATCGAAGCGGCATTGCGCGCGCTGCTGGCCCAGCGCCACGCCGAAAGCGCCAGCTTCATCCCCGCTCGCGTGCTGAACATGATCGTCTTCGTCGACGACGCCTGGAGCGGCGAGATCGTCAACCGGCTGCGGGGCGTCGGCCGCTACGCCCCGTCGCGCCTGATCATGCTCTCCTACGAGCCCGGCCGCGAGCGCCTGGACGCGCAAGCGAGCATCGCCGCCGAGCGCGATCCCGGCCCCGGCGAGCTCGCACTGCTGCGCGAGACGGTCGTCGTCAAGCTCGGGAACCGCCACCTCGATGACCTGTTCACGATCGCCGACCCGCTCGTCGTCACCGACCTGCCGACCCTGCTGTGGTCGCCCCACGGCCACCCCGAGGCGGTCGACGCCCTGCTGAGCCTGGCGCAGGCGACGCTGCTGGACTCGATCGAGCAGGCCGACCGATCGCCGGCCGGCCAGAGCGCGGCGATCGACCGCGCCTGCGAGCTCTCGGAGAAGGTGTACGTGGTCGACCTCGCCTGGCTGCGCTCGACGCCCTGGCGCGAGCGCGTGGCGACCGTCTTCGACCCGATCCCGATGCGCCGTGAACTGCACAACCTCAACGCCGTGAAGGTGCGACACCACCCCGACTCACGCGTGGCTGCGCTGCTTCTCGTCGGCTGGCTGGCCTCCCGCCTGGGCTGGTCGCTGCAGCGCTCGGATGTGACGGCCGAGGGATCCGATGGCATGCTGTGCGGCAGCGCGCAGGCCGAGGGCGGCGAAGTGCAACTGACGCTCGAGCCGGCGGGCGAGCTGCTCGTGCCCGGGCTGGCGAGCGTGGAGGTGACCAGCGCCGCGGGGCTGCGCGTGCGCCTCGACCGTGAGCCGGGCGGACTGCGCGCGCACCGCCGCGATCCGGGCGGCAGGGAGCGCACCTGGACGTTGCTGGGAGCATCGCGCGGCGAGGGTGGCATCCTCGGCGAGGGCATCAGACAGGCGCTGCTGCGCGATCCGACCTACGGAGAAGCGCTGGCGGCCACCCAGCGGCTGCTGGGAGAGGTCGCGCGGGCATGACCAGCGTTACGACCTGTGCCGACGCCGAGGCGGCCGCCAAGCGCGCCGCGGCCGAGATCGCGCGACGCATGCAGGGCGCACGCGACGAGCGCGGCGCGGCCCACCTGGCGCTGAGCGGCGGAAGCACGCCGGCGCGTACCTATCAGCTGCTGGCCAGGACGCTGGAGCGCTGGGAGGGGGTCGAGCTGTGGTTCGCCGACGAGCGCTGCGTGGCCCCGGACGACGAGGAAAGCAACTACCGGCTGGCCAGGGAGACGCTGCTCGCCACCGCGACGACGGCCGGACTGGAGGAGGAGCGCGTCCATCGCATGCGCGGCGAGCTGGGGCCGGACGAGGGCGCGCGAAGCTATGAGCTGGAGCTGCGCGAGCACGCACCTGGCGATGACGGCGCCGCGGGCGCCGCCGCGCGCCTGGCGGTGCTCGACGTGATCGTGCTCGGCATCGGTCCCGACGGCCACATCGCGTCGCTGTTCCCCGGCGCTCCCACGCTCGATGCGGGCCACGAGCACCTGTGCCTGGGCGTGCACGACTCGCCCAAGCCGCCGCCCGAGCGGATCACGCTGACGCTTGGAGTGCTGCGCGCCGCGCGACGCTGCGTGCTGCTGGCGACCGGCGCGAGCAAGGCCGACGCGGTCAACGCGATGCTCGGGCAGCCCAGCCGTCACGTCCCCGCGAGCCTGCTGCGACGCGAGCGCCTGAGCGTGATCGTCGACGATGCGGCCGCCCCCGCGCCCCTGCACCGCTGAGCATCGCGCGAGAGTTCGTAGAGTAGGTGCGCGAAGCGATGGCCACCGACGCGCTCAAGAGCAGTCGCCTGTCAGCCGAAGCCGTGCAGGCCCTCAACGGGCTCGAGGCGGCGCGCGAGCGGACGCTCGCGCTCGTCGCCCACCTCGACGACGAGCAGCTGGCGCAGGTGCACTCGCCGCTGATGAGTCCGCTCGTCTGGGATCTCGGCCACATCGCGGCGTATGAGGACCTGTGGCTGGCCCACCGTCACGGCGAGCTGGCGCTGCTGCGTCCGGACCTGGCCGACCTGTATGACGCCTTCGAGACGCCGCGCGCGATCCGCGGGGACATCGCGGCGCTCGCGCCGCCCGACGCGCGCGCCTATCTGGAGGCCGTGCGCACGCGCACCGTGGAGACGATCGCCGAGCGCGGCGTCGCAGACGGCGTCGTGTGCGAGATGGTCATCCGCCACGAGCTGCAGCACGGCGAGACGATGCGCCAGACGCTGGCCATCGCCGGCCTGCTCTCGGCTGGCGACGCCGCGGCCATCGCGCGTCCGATGCACGCCGGGGCGACAGCCGACGAATGGATCGACGTCCCCGCCGGCCCTTTTGAGATGGGCGCCCCGGCGGACGGCTTCGCCTACGACAACGAGCGCCCGCGCCACCGCGCGCAGACGGCGGACTTCCGCATCGCCAGATACCCGGTGAGCAACGCGCAGTGGCTGGCCTTCTCAGAGCGGGGCGGCTACGAGCGGCGCGAGTGGTGGTCGCAGCAGGGCTGGGCGTGGCGGCGCGAACAGGACGAGCTACCGCACGCCTCGACGGCCGACGCCCCCCCGCAGGCGCCGGCTTGTCACGTGTGCTGGTTCGAGGCCGAGGCGTACGCCCGGGCGCATGACGCGCGCCTGCCGCGCGAGGCCGAGTGGGAGAAGGCCGCGAGGTCAGCGCCGCTGCAGGCCGTCGGGCGCGTGTGGGAGTGGACGCAGAGCGTCTTTGACGGCTACCCGGGCTTCGTCGCGCACCCCTACCGCGAGTACTCGGAGGTCTTCTTCGGCGACTCCTACTACGTGCTCAAGGGCGGCTCGTGGGCGACCGACGCGCGCGTGGCCAACCCGCACTTTCGCAATTGGGACCTGCCCCAGCGCCGCCAGATCTTCGCCGGCGTGCGGCTGGTGCAAGACCCGGCCTGACCTCCGCGCGCGAGCTACCGCGTGAAGGCGGGCGCAGACGCGATAGGCTCGCCGCTGAGCAGACGCGCTGCAATGGTGCTCGGCTCCTTGCAAACCCGCTGATGGAGCCGCACACCCCAACGGAGCCGGCCTTGCAGACGGCGATCCGCATCGACTCCCATCTCGACGGGACGCACGAGCGCTCGCTCGCAGACGACGTGCTCGACGGATTGACTCGCCCCTTCAAGGAGCTGCCGCCCAAGCACTTCTACGATGCGCGCGGCGCCGAGCTGTTCGACCGGATCTGCGAGCTGCCCGAGTACTACCCGACGCGGGCCGAGCGCTCGATCCTGCAGAGCAACGCCCACGAGCTGGCGACGCTCACGGCAGCGGCCGAGCTGGTCGAGCTGGGCTCGGGGACGGCGGCCAAGACCCGCGTGCTGCTCGATGCGCTGCACAGCGCCGGCACGCTGCTTCGCTACATCCCCGTCGACGTCACCGAGAGCATGGTCCGCGACTGCGCCGACGAGCTGACCGAGGAGTACCCGGGGCTGCGCGTCCACGGCGTGATCGGCGACTTCGAGCGCCATCTCGACCGGGTCCCCCCCGCCGTCGGGCCGAGGATCGTCGCCTTTCTCGGCGGCACGATCGGCAACTTCCCACCGGGCACCCGCCGTCGCGTGCTGCGCGAGATCTCGCGGCTGCTGAGTCCGAAGGACTACCTGCTGATGGGCACCGACCTCGTCAAGGACCCCGAGATCCTGCGGGCTGCCTACGACGACGCCGAGGGCGTCACCGCCGAGTTCAACCGCAACGTCCTGCGCGTGCTCAACCGCGAGCTCGACGCCGACTTCGAGCCCGATGACTTCGACCACGTCGCGCTGTTCGACGCCGAGCATGAATGGATCGAGATGCGCCTGCGCGCCCGCCGCGAGCACACGAGCTACGTGGGCGACCTCGACCTCCCCGTGCACTTCGACGCCGGCGAGGAGATGCGCACGGAGATCAGCGCGAAGTTCACGGCCGAGCGCGTGGAGGGCGATCTGCTCGCCGCCGGGCTCGAGCTGGTGCGCTGGTTCACCGACCCCGACGACCTGTTCGCGCTGACGCTCTCGCGGGTCGCCTCAAACGCGGCGACCGCGCCCGGCGGATAGGGTTTCGCGCCATGAGGATCGAGGGCAGCGGAGCGCTCGTCGTCGGCGGCGCCTCCGGCTTGGGAGAGGCGACGGCTCGCGCGCTGCACGAGCGGGGCGCGACCGTGACGATCGCCGACGTCAACGCCGAGAAGGGCGCCGCGCTGAGCGGCGAGCTCGGGCTGGAGTTCGTCGCCTGCGACGTGCGCGAGGAGGATCAGGTGCAGGCGGCCGTTGCGAAGGCCGCCGAGCCAGAGGGCGGCCTGCGCATCGCCATCTGCTGCGCTGGCACCGGCTGGGCGCAGAAGGTCGCCGGCTCCAAGGGCCCGCATCCGTTGCTGCCGTTCGAGACGATCATCGCGATCAACCTGATCGGCACCTTCAACGCGCTGCGCTTCTCCGCGTCGGCGATGATCGCCAACGCGCCGCTGGACGATGGCGAACGCGGCGTGTGCGTCAACACTGCCTCGATCGCCGCCTTCGACGGGCAGGTGGGCCAGGTCGCCTACTCCGCCTCCAAGGGCGGCGTCGTCGGGATGACCCTCCCGACCGCGCGCGACCTCTCCCAGTACGGGATCCGCGTCAACACGATCGCGCCGGGCCTGTTCGACACGCCGCTGCTCGCGGCGCTGCCCGAGGAGGCGCGGCAGGCGCTCGGCGCCGGGGTCCCCTTCCCGCAGCGCCTGGGCCTTCCCGGCGAGTACGCGCAGCTGGCCTGTCAGATCGTCGAGAACCGCATGCTCAACGGCGAGACGATCAGGCTAGACGGCGCGCTGCGAATGCCCCCGCGCTAGCTACAGTCGCTCGACGAGCATCGCCATGCCCATGCCGCCGGCGGCGCACATCGACTCGATGCCGTAGGTCTTGTCGAGCGTCTCCAGGTCGTTGAGCAGCGTGGTCATGATGCGCGCGCCGGTCATCCCGAAAGGGTGCCCGAGCGCGATCGCGCCGCCGAACGGGTTCAGCTTGTCATCGTCGATACCGAGCTCTTCCTTGCACGGCACGATCTGCGCCGCGAAGGCCTCGTTGATCTCGACCACGTCGATGTCGCTCATCGCCATGCCCGTCGCCTCGAGCAGTTTCTGGATCGCGGGGATCGGGCCGAGGCCCATGATCTCCGGCCGCAGGCCCGCCACGGCGGAGGCGACGATCCGCGCGCGCGGCTTGAGGCCGGCCTCCTGGGCCTTCTCCGCGGACATGATCAACAGCGCCGCGGCGCCGTCGTTGAGCGGGCAGGCGTTGCCGGCCGTCACGGTGCCGCCCTCCTTGAACACCGGCGGCAGCGCGGAGAGCTTCTCCATCGTTGTCCCTGCGCGCGGCCCGTCGTCCTTGCTGACGACCGTCTCGGGCACGTCGACCTGGTTGCCCTCCTTGTCGACGTCCTCGTGGGCCGGGACGGTCACCGGCACGATCTCGGCGTCGAAGTGGCCGCTGGCCACGGCCTCCACCGCGCGACCCTGGGAGATGACCGCCCACTCGTCCTGGGACTCGCGGCTGACGTTGCAGCGATCGGCGACGTTCTCCGCGGTCATCCCCATCGGGATGTACACGTCGTACGCCGCGCCCTCCGAGCCATCGACGGCGTGGTTGAACTCGAATGCCGCTCCGGGCACCGCACGCGAGACGGCCTCGACGCCCGCGGCGATGTAGGTGTCGCCCTCGCCGGTCTGGATCGCGTGGAAGGCCATCCGCGCGGTCTGCAGCGAGGAGGCGCAGAAGCGGTTGACGGTCGTCGCAGGCACGTGGTGGTCGATGCCCGAGAGCAGGCCGGCGACGCGGCCGACGTTGTTGCCCTGCTCACCCTCACAGAAGCCGCAGCCCATCATGATGTCCACGATCGTGCTCGGGTCCAGCTCGGGGTTGCGCTCGATCAGCGCGCGCAGCGGAATCGCCGCCAGATCGTCGGCGCGGACGGACTTCAGCGACCCCTTTCCGGCTCGGCCGATGGGGGTGCGGATGGCGTCGACGATGACTGCTTCGGGCATCTGTTGCTCTTCTCCTCGATAGATGTGCGCAAAGCCTACAGCCGCGCGGTTTACGACGGACCCGCTGCCGGCCCGCGGCGAGCGCCCGCAAGGGCGGCGTCAGTCGAGCTCGTCATATCCCCAAAGCTTGACCAGGTCGCGGTCCAGGTAGTCGCTGAGCGCGACCACCTCGGGCTTGAAGCGCCGGCGCAGCGCCAGCATGAACTCGGCGTCGGCTGGAGACTGCGCGGTATAGGTGGCCCGGCGAAACAGAGCCGACAGATCGTCGCTCCCCAGCCCCCGGGGGCTCCACGCGTCGATGGCGCGAGAGATGCGGCCTTTCTTGGCGGGGTGCAGGCCGGCTTTTCGTATGGCGCGACGCAGGCGATGGAGAGGCATGGAGCGAACGGCCTGCAGCGGCTGCGTCTCGACCGTCTGGACCGGGACGCCGTCGTCGACCTCGAGGAATCGCAGAACCTCGCGAACCGTTCCCTCGTTGTCGCGGCGGAAGTCGTCATAGATGAGCACCAACAGCTGCTCCGCCGGAAAGGCCTCCCGCAGGCGCCGGAGCTGCTCGACATAGCGCACGTGATCGGAATACAAAAGGGACTGCGGCGATACCGACCGACGCGGGATCCGCTTGCCTCGCCGGCGGGCGTCCTCCAGCGAGAGAGCCTTGATGAAGTCCTTCTCCGACTCGATGTGCGTCGCCACCAGCTGGAGATGCAGCGAGCGCAGGAAAGCGGCGGGCTCGCGCAGGATCGCGACGATGCGGGCATCGGGGCGGAGCTCGGCAATTTGACGCGCCGCCGTTTCGGACCGTATGTACTGCGGCGACGCCTCGCCGACCCGTTGTCCCGGAGCGGCGTCCGCGAACAGCGATAGGTAGGCATCGAGCGTACTCGGACGACTGCGGCTTCCCGGCGCCCCAAAACGCGACCGCAGCTCGAGCGCGAAGAACCACGGCTCCTTGACGTCCGGCATGAAGATCTGCGGATGCGCGCTGAGCATCATGTACAGAGCCGTCGTGCCGCACTTCTGATGCCCGACGATGAAGAAGTCCGGGACCACTGTGTTTCGCCCCACCGCGACCGGGTCGACCGCCAGTCCTACGCGCCGGCCACCGTCGTGCACGTCGCCCGAGCTCGGGGCCTCATGTTCGGACAATTGCCCTTCGGCAGGCGCTTTCATCCACGCTGAGTCTAAACGACGGCTACAGATCCAAGCGGCTGACGCCGAGCTCGTCGAATCCGACGTGGTGGGCGAGCTCGTGGCGCACCGTGCGCGTCACCTGATCGCGCAGCAGCTCGGGGTCGTGACCGAAATCGCGTCGCAGCGTGTCGCGGAAGATCACGATCCGGTCGTGGACGTCTTCGCGCGTGGCGCCGTCGCCCTGGTAGAGGCCGTAGGCGCGCTGGCGGCGTCCGCCGTCTGAGATCACGACGGCGACGTGCGACAGCGCGTTGCGCAGCAGGTCGGGCAGGTCGTCCAGCGCGTCGCGTACGAGCTCCTCGAAGTCCTCGTCGTCGAGCGGGTCGAGCTCCATGAACTCGCTTTCGTCGGGATCGACCGCGAGCCCCTCGCGGGCCAGCGCCTCGGAGTGGCGCACGACCTCTTCGAACTCGCTCTCGGACTCCGGGTCGCGCCAGCCGGCGAGGCGAACGGCCACGAACGCGGCCGCGCCCATCAGCAGAGCCGCGACGATCACACCCAGCGCGATGTCCTCGAGCGCCCGCACCGCGCCGATCGTGCTGAAGCCCTGGCCAACGACGATCGTCACCAGGCCGAGCGCCAGCGCGATCAACGCCGCCACGCCGACGCGCCTCAGGTGACCGGAGGCGTTGGCTGGCGGTCTCGACGCGCGCATCGCGGCCTATTTGAGCGTGCGGCCGATCACGAGACGCTGGATCTCGTTCGTGCCCTCGTAGATCTGGGTGATCTTGGCGTCTCGCATCATGCGCTCCACGGGATACTCCTTGACATAACCGTAGCCGCCGAGCACCTGCACCGCCTCGATCGTCACCGCCATCGCCGTGTCAGAGCAGAAGACCTTGGCCATCGACGAGTACTTCGCGCTCAGCGGATGTCCCTGATCGGCCATCGCGCATGCCTTGTAAAGCAGCTCGCGCGCCGCCGCGGTGTGCGTTTCCATGTCGGCGAGCTTGAACTGGATCCCCTGGAACTCGTTGATCGGCTTGCCGAACTGACGGCGCTCGCGCGCGTAGCCGACGGCATAGTCCGTCGCGCCCTGGGCGATCCCCACGGCCTGCGCGGCGGCGCCCAGCCGCGTGCGCTCGAGCGTGCCCAGCGCGACCGAGAGGCCCTTGCCGACCTGTCCGATCACGTTGTCGGCGGGCACGCGCACTTCGTCGAAGATCGGCTGGCCGGTCGGCGAGGCGCGGATCCCGAGCTTGTGCTCCAGCTTGCCGACGCTGAAGCCCGGCCGGTCGGCCTCGACGACGAAGGCGGTCAGCCGGCGGGTCTCGCGGTCGCTGACGGCGAAGGTGATGTAGAAGTCCGCAACGCCGAGGTTGGAGATCCAGTTCTTGGTCCCGTTGATAACCCACTCCTCGCCGTCTTGCACCGCCGTCGTCTTCATACCCGCCGGGTCGGAGCCGGCCTCGGGCTCGGACAGCGCAAATGCCGGCGACCACTCCCCCGTCGCGCAGCGGGGCAGCAGGCGATCCTTCAGCGCGTCGGAGCCGAACAGCTGGATCGGCAGCGTGCCGAGCTCCTGCACCATCAGGATCAGCGCGCACGAGGCGTCGACCTTGGCGATCTCCTCGATGGCCATGTTCAGCATCAGCGTCCCCGTACCCGTGCCGCCGTACTCGGTCGGGAAGGGCAGGCCGAGGACGTCCTGCTCGGACAGCAGCTTGCGCACGTCCCAGGGGTATTCGGCGCGCTCGTCGATCTCCGCCGAGCGCGGCGCGATGCGCTCGCGTGCGATCTGCCCGATCGTCTGGCAGAAGTCCAGGTGCTCCTGCGGAATCGTGTAGACGTCGCTGACAACCTCCATCGCCGCTGATCCTAGTGATCGCGCGCCCGCCGGGGCGTGCTGCGAGGCGCCGCAGAGGCGCTGCTAGCTTGTTCGGCGCGATGACCGACAACGCCGATATCGCGATCGAGCCCGGGCGCGTCGCCGACTGGCTCGCCGAGGATGCGGCTCTGCAGGTCCTCGACGTGCGCGAGCCCTACGAGCGCGAGGCCGGGCACATCGCCGATACGCGCCACATCGAGCTGAACAGGCTGTCCGCCGAGGCCGCCAGCCTGCAGCGCGACCGGCCGGTCGTGGTCTACTGCCGCGTCGGTGCGCGCTCGACGATGGCAGCCCAGGCGCTGCGCGCAGCCGGCTTCGAGGCCTACTCGATGCAGGGCGGGCTGCTGCGCTGGGCCGGCGAGGGGCGTCCGCTCTCCCCCCAGGACGGATACGTTGCCGATCACTGACAACTCTGAAACAGAGGGAGGCGCGAGATGGAGGCTTCGACTGAGTACCCGGGCGTGACCGAGGGTGACGGCTACGCCATCGCCGGCCTCGACGATCTCGGCGACGGGCCGGGCTTTCGCAAGGTGCGCAAGGGCCTCGGCGTGACCGCCTTCGGCGTCAACGCGATCGTCCTTCCGCCGGGGATCGAAACGGGCTTTCACTACCACGACACACAACAGGAGCTGTACTTCGTCCATCGCGGCACCATCGAGATGGAGTTCGGCGACGGCGGCGTGCACACACTCGGCGAGGGCAGCTTCGCCCGCGTCGACGCGGCGACCGTGCGCAAGGTGCGCAACGCCGGCGACAACGAGGCCGTGTACCTGTGCGCCGGCGGCAAGGACGGCTATGTGGGGCGCGACGGACGCGTGCGCGAGGGCGAGGAGCAGCGTGTCAAAGCCGTGCACGACCTGTCAGACGGACAGTCCGGCTAGCGGCCACGGCGGCGCGCCGTGACCGAGGCCGAGCCCGCACCGAGGCGGCTGCGCGTGAACGACCGTCTGGCGATCCCGCTCGCCGAGGTCACGCTGCGTGCCAGCCGCTCCTCCGGCCCGGGCGGCCAGCACGCGAACGTCACCGCTTCGCGCGTTGAAGCGAGCTTCGACGTGCTCGCCTCCCAGGCGCTCTCAGAGGCTCAGCGCAAACGCCTGCTGGCGCGTCTTGGCCCGCGCGTCGTCGCGGTCGCTCAGGACGAGCGCTCGCAGGCACGCAACCGCGAGCTCGCGCTCGCCCGCCTGGGCGAACGGCTGGCGCGCGGGCTCGCGGTCGCAAAGCGCCGCCGCGCCACCCGGCCCACCGCCGCCTCGCGCGAGCGGCGCCTGGCCGCCAAGCGCCGGGGCACGCAGCGCAAGCGCGAGCGCCGCCGCCCCGAGGACGACTAGTTCAACAGCTCCTTGACGTAGCGCTGGTGCAGACGCCCCAGCGAGGTTTTCTCGGGGTGAAAGCCGATCGTGTCCCACAGCAGCCCCGAGGCCGGCGCCCACGCGATGATCAGGTACACGCCGAGCACCAGCGCCGCCACGCGCAGCCGGCGCGAGCTCGACAGCGCGGCCATCGGCAACACCCACAGGACGTACCACGGGAGCACCCAGCTGAGCGTGACCAGCAGCGCGACGCCCGCCCAGCCCGAAGCGGTGATCGGCCCGCGGCGGCGCCAGGCCTGCACGCAGCACAGCACCACGCCGGCCAGCAGCGCAGCGCTGAGCAGCACGTGCAGCGATTCCGTCTCGCCGCCCTTGCCGAGCGCCAGCCCGATCAGGTTGGGAACGCTCACGTTCGTCACCAGCCGGCTCTGCGTGCTCAGGTCGGGGATGTGCAGGCCGAAGGCGATCAGGCTGACGACCGCCGTGGCCGCAGCCGCGCAAGCCATGCCGATCGCCACCTGCAGCAGGCGCCGCGGCGCGCGCACGAGGCTGGCGAGCACGATTGGAATCAGCACGCCACCCGAGGCCTTGATCGCCGCCGCCGTGATGAACGCCGCGCCGGCGCCGATCTCCGGCGCGCTCAGCGGCAGCAGCCAGCCGCGCAGCCCCGGGCGCGGCTGCTCGTGTCCGCCGTCGGTCGCCTCCTCGGAGTCACCCGCGCCGAGCCTGTGGCGTGTGCGCAGCAGCAGGTAGAAGCCGAGCACGATGAAGAAAGCCATCAAGAAGTCGTTGTGATCGCCGCCGAGCCCCCACACGAGCACGATCGGGTTCAGGCCCACCAGCACGACCGCCGCGACCGGATCGCGACCGAGCAGCCGAGCGCACTTCCACACGAGAAACAGCGTGCCGAGGCTGAACAGCGCCAGCAGTCCCTTGAGCACCCAGAACGACGCCGCGACGCCGAGCGGCACGACCGCGAACGTCAGCAGCGTGAACAGCGGACCGTAGGGGCTGAGCAGCTGGTGCCAGTTGCTCAGGTCATAGCTGGGGTCGTTGTGCGGCTCGAGGATCGGGATCGAGGTGTACGGGTTGAGGTTGTGCACGACCTCCATGCGCCCGTAGTTGACGTAGTTGAAGATGTCCGTGAGCGCCAGCGGCGGCGCCAGGAAGAAGACCGCGTGCACGGCCACCACCGCCGCGATCGCCCAGCGCGCGCGCAGGCGCGGCACGTAGACGAGCGCGAGCACGTAGCTGACATACATCACCACGACCGCCCCCGAGAACAGGTACTTCAGCGTCGTGTTGTTGCGCGTCAGCCCTCCCAGCAGCCCGCCGAGCGGGCCGGCCATCCAGTGCGGGAAGTAGTTGGCGTGCGTCGTCGCCGAGAGGATGCTGGGCCGATTGGCCGCCATCAGCACGATGAACACGCTGCAGGCGACGATCGTCAGCAGGCAGACCGCACCGACCCAGGCACGCTGCTCGCTGCGGGCAAGCGCGCCCACGCGGCCGCGCAAGAGCCCGCGCCTGGCCCTTGGGCTCCCGACCGGCTGCTCGCGCAGGGGGAGTGTGCTCGCGTCGCTGGACATGCGTGAGGGCCCGCCGAAGCGAGCCCTCAGAAGGTTAGACCTATGTGGCTGCGGCTAGATTGCCGCCGCGATTAGATCGCCTGGACGTTGACGGCCTTGGGACCCTTGTCGCCCTGCTCGGGGTCATAGGAGACCTTTGCACCCTCCTGCAACGAGCGATATCCCTCGCCGTTGATTCCGGTGTGATGTACGAACAGGTCCTTGTCGCCGTCGTCGGGGGTGATGAAACCAAACCCCTTGTCGTCGCTGAACCACTTTACGGTGCCAGTAGGCATGTGGGTACTCCTCCACAGTATGTGCGTGCTGCTCTGCGGAGGATGCTTCTTGAAGCTTCGACCTACGAGCGTGCACTGCTTTCGCCGGTCTCTTGTGCCGGCCAGACACGACGACCGTAGCAGGTCCCCGCGGCGGTGTGTTGCCGAGATGTTTTAGATCGGATGATCGATTTGCCCAGGCGCCGCGGGCGTCTTCGGGGGCGCTGCGCGGCGGCGGCTAGGGTGCAGCGATGAGCGCTCCGGACACCGCGCGCGACACCCCTGCGACGCCCGAAAGCAAGACCCGCTTTCAGCGCCTGCTGCCCCCCGGCGAGCCGGCAAGCGCGACGGAGATCGCCGACGGGCTTGACCTGCGCGCGCGCGTGCGCGGCAGCGGCGGCTCCGGCGGCGGCAGCAGCGGCGGCGGCGGCGAGCGGCCGTACACGATCCTCAACATGGCGAGCACGGCCGACGGCCGCGCGAGCATCGGCGGGCGCTCGGGCCCGATCGGCGACCTCGCCGACCGCGAGCTGTTCCACGCCCTGCGCGCGAGTGTCGACGCGGTGATGGCCGGCGCCGGGACCGTGCGCGTCGAGCGCTACGGCAGGATCATCCCCGACGCGGCGATCAGGCGCCGGCGCGCGCAGCGCGGCCTCAGCGAGGAGCCGCTCGCGTGCATCGTCTCCGGACGACTGTCGCTGGCGCCCGACATACCCCTGCTGGCCGAGCCCGAGGCGCGTGTGGTCGTCGTGACGCCTTCGCAGTCCAGCCTGCCCGAGACGCCCGCCCACGTGGACTACGTGCGTGCCCGCCGCGACGGCCTGCTCGACCTGCCCGCGGCGATGGCCGAGCTGCGCGGGCGCTTTTCAGTGGGCACGCTGCTGTGCGAGGGCGGCCCGCACCTCAACGGGCAGCTCCTGCTCGCCGGGCTGGTGGACGAGCTCTTCCTGTCGCTCTCGCCGAAGCTCGCCGGCGGCGAGGACGCGACCGGCGAGGCGCTGCGGATCGTCGCCGGGGCGCAGTTTCGCGAGCCGCTGACGCTGGAGCTGCTCGGGGTCCTGGAGAGCGGCTCGACCCTGTTCCTGCGCTACAGCGTGCGCGACTCGGCGCCCGAGCGGGTCTCGCGCGAGACGATGGCCAGCAGTTCGCTGGCCAGCTGACGCCCTTCCGAGGCCACACGCGGGGTCGCGGCGATCCGCACGACGACCTCCTCGCCGTCCAGCTCCTCCAGCGTGATCCGCGGCGACTCGCGCAGGGGCGTCTGCAGCTCCTTCTCGAACAGCTCCTGCAAGTCGCTGGGCGTCATCCCCGGGCGAAGCCGCGCGCGCAGGTTGACCGCGTCGGGTTCGCGCAGCGGGATGACGGCGCTGTTGAGCACGACGCTGTTGGGCACCATGATCGCGTCTTCGCCTTTGGCGAACGTCGTGTAGAGCAGCCCGAGCGAGCTGACCGTGCCTTCGAGCTGTCCCGCGAGCGGGCCGCCCTGCATCCGCACGCGGTCGCCCACGCGAAACGGCCGCGCGCTCAGCAGCACGGTGCCCGCGATCACGTTGCCCAGGGTCTGCTGTGCGGCCAGCCCGAAGATCACGGCCGTGAAGGCGCCCCCGAGGGCCAGCGTGCGCGCCTGGATGCCCGCCACGCGCAGCGCCACGAGCAGCGCGAGCACGACCGTCAGCAGGCGGATCAAGAAGCCGACCGTCCCCGCCGTCGCGGGGTCCAGGCGGCGGAACAGCGGCGGACCGAGACTGCGTCCGATGTCGCGCGCGATCGCCCAGCCGAGGATCACCAGCGCGACCACGGTGACGATTGTCACGGGGGCTTCCAGCGCCGGTTCGAGTTCTTTGGTCGCGTGCCCGTGCCGGCCGGCGGCGCCGAGCAGGCTGACGCGGTTGTCGTAGAAGACCACCACGGCGACGAACAGCGGCACCAGCACGAGCGCCTCGAGGCGAGCGCGCTTGACCACGCGAGGGCTTATCTGTCGCAGCAGGCCGACCTCTCGCCAGGCCTGGCTGCGGGTCTCGAACATCTTCTGGGGGCTTCTCGGGACGGGCATCGCAACCCATGATGGCGACCTGGCACGCCGTGTGAGTGCCATGGGCGCGATCGTGCTCTAGGATCTGCGCCTGATGGGCTCCGATCTGCGCAAACTGATCCTTCCCGCCGTACTGCTCGGCGTCGTGCTGATCGTCATCGCCATCATCTACTTCGTCGAGCCGGCGCACTCGTTGCCGTCGTTCTTCCCCGGCCACGTCTCGGCGACGAGCGCCGAGGCCAAACACCATCACACCAAGCACGGCATTGCAGCGCTGGTCGTCGCCCTCGCGTGCTTCGCCTTCGCTTGGTTTCAGACCGGACCGAAAACGCAGAGCGCCGCGAGCGCTTAGCGATCCTCGGCCGCCTCGGCTGGCGCGCTCAGCCGCCGAGGGCGAACACGAGCGTGCAGATCAGGCCGAAGCCCACGCAGTAGATGCCAAACGGCGTCAGCCGGTTTGTCTCGAAGAACTTGAGCAGGAACTTGACGGCGAAGAAGGTCGTCGCCGCCGCGCACAGGCCAGCGACGAGCGCCGGCCCGCGCACGCCGTTGCCGGCCGAGCCAAAGAGTTCCGGGAGCTTCAGGGCAGCCGCCGCGAAGATCACCGGAGTCGCCAATAGGAAGCCGAAGCGTGCGGCGTCCTCGTTGGAGAGCCCGGCGAGAAGGCCCCCTCCCATCGTGAAGCCGGAGCGCGAGATACCGGGGATCAGCGCCGCCGCCTGCGAGGTGCCGACGGCGATCGCCTGGCGCCAGCTCAGCTTGGCCAGGCGCGCGTCGACATCGCCTTCGTGGTCGCCGGCGCGCGCAGGGCGCCGGCGCAGCCGCTCGAACAGCAGCAGCGCGATTCCGTTGACGATCAGGAATGCCGCGGCGGTCTGAGGAGAGGCGAACAGCTTGCGCAGCGGATCCTGCAGCAGCAGGCCGATCACGCCGACGGGGATCGTCGCCGCGACGAGCAACCACCCCAGTCGCGCGTCGACGTCGTCGGCGCGGATCTCGCGCATCTGCAGCGAGCGCCACAGGCCCTTGACGATCCGCACCCAGTCCTTCAGGAAGAACAGCAGCAGCACGATCGCCGTCGCCAGGTGCGTGGCGATCAAGAACGTCAGGAAGAATTTGTCGTTCTGGTGGATGTGCCACCCGAACAGTCGCGGCAGCACGACGCCGTGGCCCAGGCTGGAGATGGGAAACGGCTCGGCGATCCCCTGAGTCAGGCCGAGGATGACCGCCTGGAAGTAGGAGATCGGGTCGTGCACGGCCGACAGCTTAGGGACCGCGGTGGTCAAAGCCCCCCACCCGCGGACGCATTGCCGGTCGGACGGCCCCCACCCGGCGGTCGGTGGCCGGTGGGTGGCCCACCGCGAACGCCGGTTCACGCGATCGCGCCGCGGTCAA
>JAXDGQ010000052.1:0-7062 GCA_034664965.1 Solirubrobacteraceae bacterium
TTGGCCTACATCGGCCAGGACCTGAAAAAGGCCGGCGAAAAGATGGGCGAACGGATCGCCTCCGACGTCGGCTCCGGCGACGTCGCGCTGTTCATCGCGACGCCCGGCTCGGCCAACCTGCAGCCGCGCATCGAAGGCGCAGAAAAGGCCGTGAAGGCGTCGGGCAAGCCGATCACGCTGCACACGGTCGCCACCGGCGCCGCCGTCCCTGGCGAGCTCTCGACGATCGACGCCTACTGGGTCGGTCACAAGACGACCAAGGGCATGTACGCGGTCGACGGCGGCAGCACCGAAAGCCTCGCGAAAATCATGCAGAAGTACAAACTCGGCGGCAAGGTGAAGGCCGGCGGCTTCGACCTCACCGAACAGACGCAGAACCTGCTCAAAGCGGGCGACATCGAATTCACGATCGACCAGCAGCCCTACCTGCAGGGCTTCTTGCCGGTGCTCGAGCTGTTCATGTACAAGGTCTCGGGCACGCTGACCGGCATGTTCGAAGCCGACACCGGGCTGAAGTTCCTCGACAAAGAATCGATCACGCCGTACGTCAACACCAAATCCCGCTTCGAGGGCACCGCGACGGCCGCCAAGGTCATCGCCTGAGGCACGGAAGGGTCTAGGAGCGATCATGGCGAGCGTGGCAGGAGGGGCCGCCGAGACGCCCCCCGCGGCGCCCAAGGACCCGGAGCACTCGCTCCGGGTCCCCTCGCGGCGGCAGCTGCTCCAGCGCGTCGTCTCGCTGCGCGAGGGCAGCATCATCGTGGTCACGATCGTCACGGCGATCTACTTCTCGGCCAACACGAGCAGCTTCTTCACCGGCGCCAACTTCGAAACGCTGCTGCCGTACTTCGCCCCGTTCGCGATCCTCGCGGCGGGCGAGGTGTTCGTGATGATCCTCGGCGAGATCGACCTGTCGATCGGCGCGATGTACCTGTTCGCGCCGATCCTCTTTCACAAGCTCGCCACGTCCGCCGGCATGGGGCTCGTGCCGGGGGTGATCGCCACGCTGCTCGTCGTCATGGCGGTGGGCGCGCTGAACGGGTTCTTCGTCGCCGTCGTCGGCATCAACTCGTTCGTGACGACGCTGGCGATGCTGTTCACGTTCGAGGGGCTCGCGCTGATCATCTCCCACGGCACCCCGGTGCCGACGCCCGGCGGACAGGTCCCGCTCGACACCTTCGGCAAGGTCTTCGGCGGGGGAATCTACTCGGAGCTGATCTGGGCGGTGGCGATCGTCGCGATCCTGCAAGTGGTGCTGACGTTCACCCGCTGGGGGCTGTACACGGTGGCGATCGGCTCCAACAAGCTCGGCGCCGCCGAGGCCGGCGTGCAGGTCAAGCTGGTGATGATCCGCAACTACATGCTGTGCGCGCTGACGGCCGGCTTGGTCGGGATCTTCGAGGCGGTCCGCTCGGCGACCGTTCAGCCGGACCCCGCGGGCGCCAACGAAATCCTCTTCCTCGCGGTGGCCGCCGGGGTGATCGGCGGCACGCTGCTGACCGGCGGCTCGGGCACGGTCGTCGGCGCGCTGATCGGCGCGCTGTTCCTTGGCATCCTCAAGGACGGGCTGATCCTGCAGGGCGTCAACGCCAACTACCTGCTCTTCTACACGGGCCTCGCCGTGATCGTGGCGATGACCGCGAACGTCTACGTGGGCCGCGCCCGCAGGGGGCACACCGGAAGTGGTTGACCCAGCCGAGCCCCCCGGAGCGATTCCCCCGGCCGAGGCGCCCGACGTGGTCGCGCCGGCGAGCGCCGCCGACGATGTCCTGCGCGTCGAGCACATCGCCAAGCGCTTCGGGCCGGTGACGGCGCTGCGCGACGTCAACCTGCACCTGAAAAAGGGCGAGGTGCTCGGGCTGCTGGGCGACAACGGCGCCGGCAAGTCGACGCTGATCAAGATCATCAGCGGCTTTCAGAAGCAGGACTCGGGCGAGATGACCCTGCGCGGCCAGCCCTACGCGCCGAAAAGCGTCGACGACGCGCGCGCCAAAGGCATCGACACCGTCTACCAGGACCTCGCGCTGATCGACGAACTGTCCGTCTACCACAACCTGTTCCTGCGCCGCGAGCGCGTGTTCAGACCGGTGCCGCTGCTCAACAACCGCCAGATGAAGCGCCAGGCGCGCACGGCGCTGGATGAGATCGGCATCAACATCCCGCAGATCGACGTCGCCGTCGCGCGCCTGTCGGGCGGCCAGCGCCAGGCGATCGCCGTCGCGCGCACGGTCAACGGCGACGCCGACATCATCCTGCTCGACGAGCCGCTCGCGGCGATGGGCGCCAAAGAGGGAGCGCAGATCCTCGACCTCGTCGCGCGCCTGAAAGACGAAGGCAACGTCTCGATCATCATGATCCTGCACAACTACGTCCACGTGCTTCAGGCATGCGACCGCGTGAGCATGATCCAGGATGGCGTCATCGCGCTCGACAAGCCGACCTCTGAGACCTCGGTCGAGGAGCTCACCGACATCGTCGTCAACGAGTACCGGCGCGCGCGCGAAGAGGCGCACAACGAGGAGGCCCGGGAGGCCCAGGCGCGCCAGGGCCAGGAGGCCGGCTGAGGCAGCTGGTGGCGCCGCTCATCGGTGCCGCTCCGGCGCGTTTCTCAGCGTCCAGGCTTGAACGTTCGTTTGCAGGGTGATCCGGCGGTCCCGGCGAACAGGTATACCTCGATGATCGGGAATACCGTCAGCGGAGCAGACCCCTTGAGCAGATGAGCGCATCCACGATGGCACCCCCGCCGGTTGCCCCTCCGACGCCGCGTCGCAACCGGCTGCTGATCGGCGCCGCAATCGCTGCCGGAGCGATCGTCCTACTGGCGGTCGCCATGCTCCTCTATGACCACTCGCGGCGCGAGGAAATCGCCAAGGGCGTGACGATCGACGGGGTGAACGTCGGCGGCATGAGCCAGGCGGCGGCGCGCGCGAAGATCCAGCGCGAGCTGATCGCGCCGCTGAACAAGCCCGTGATCGTTCGCTTGGGCTCAAAGCACTGGACGCTCAGCGCACGCCGTGCCGGCCTGACGGTGGACGCGAGCAACATGGTCGCCCAGGCGCTGAGCGCCAGTCGTGGCGGCTCGATCTTCACTCGCACGTGGCGCGGGCTGTTCGGCGGCAGCGTGCACCACAACGTCGCGCTCGTCGTCGACTACTCGCTCCCGGCCGTGCGCGGCCTGACGGCGAAGATCCGCGCGAGCGTCAACCGCCCGCCACGCGACGCCTCGGTAGTGCCGGGCGAAGGCGGCCTGACGCAGGTCGCCGGCGTGAACGGCACGACGGTCGACAGCGGGCGCCTCGGAAGCCGCATCCTGCACGCGCTGGCTGCGACCGGAGCCGCCCGCACGATCACCGTGCCGGCGCACGTGGTCAAGCCGAAGGTGACCACCGCCGAGCTCGCATCCGCCACCCCCGCCTACATCGTCATCGAGCGCTCCTCCTTCAGGCTGCGCTTCTACGACCACCTGAAACTGGCGAGCACCTATGAAATCGCCGTCGGCATGGAAGGGCTCGAAACCCCGGCCGGCCTGCACCACATCGAATGGAAGCAGGTCGATCCGCCGTGGTACGTGCCCAACAAAGCATGGGCCGGCGCGCTCGCCGGCACCGTGGTCCCCCCGGGCCCAGGCGACCCGCTGAAGGCGCGCTTCATGTCCTTCGAAGGCGGCGCCGGCATCCACGGGATCGACCCCAGCGAGTACTCCTCGATCGGCCACGACGCCTCGCACGGCTGCGTGCGCATGCGCATCCCCGACGTGATCGCGCTGTACAGCAAGACGCCCGTCGGCACGCCCGTCTACATCGTCTAGCTGACCTCCGACCTCGCCCGGCCGCCGCGGGCGTCCCGCTCTCGTGCAGCCGTCCGGCCCGCGGCCGTCCGGCCATTCGCCAGCCGTCCTCCCAGACGTCCTTGCGGCCGTCAGGCGCTAGCGGTCGAGCAGCTGCTCGCGGTACTCCTGGTTCTGCTGGCGCTCGCCGCGAATCTGGATCGCGATGTACACGACGATCACGTTGACCACCACGCCGATCCCGAGGAAGGTGGCGAGCAGGCCGATGTCCATGCTGAGCGCTTGGCTGATCGCGAGGACCATTCGGCGCAGCCTAGCAACGGACCGGGCGCGCGTGTCGTAGCCTTCAGGCCGCCGCCCACCCGATCGCCCGATCGGGGAATGGGGGCCGCCGGGGCCCCTGGACTCGGCGGCCACGCGCTGGAGAGGTGCCGGAGCGGTTGAACGGGCGCGACTGGAAATCGCGTAACGGGGGAAACCTCGTTCGAGGGTTCGAATCCCTCCCTCTCCGCTTCGCTCGAGATCTGAGCCGTTGGGGGCTCGGTCGAGCGAAGGAAGCTGAGATCATTTCCCTGTGGAGCTCAGCGTCCATTTGCCGCTGATGCAGTTCGGTGAGGAGACGCTCTCCCTCCAACGGCTGGTGGCGGCCGTCGACGCCGCGAGAGACTGCGGATTCGCAGCTGTTTCGGCGAACGACCATCTCGTCTTCCAGACACCCTGGCTCGACGGGCCGACGGCGCTCGCGAGCATTATCGAGCGCTCGGGAGAGATGGGGCTGGCAACGACGGTCTCGCTTGCGACGCTAAGGGGCCCGGTTCCGTTGGCCAAGATGCTGGCCGCGATCGACGTCCTCTCCGACGGTCGACTCGTCGCCGCCTTGGGCCCGGGATCCTCTGAACGTGACTACCAGATCCTCGGCATCCCGTTCGAGGAGCGCTGGAAGCGATTCGATGAGGCGATAGCCGTGCTGCGAGCGCTGCTCCGGGGGCAACCAATGCCCGAGCATCCGCGCTACTACCCCGTTCCGCCCGACGTCGAGCTCGCGCCCGGTCCTCGCCAGCAGGATGGCATCCCCCTGTGGATCGGAAGCTGGGGCTCGCGCGCAGGCCTCGCCCGCGTCGCAAGGGCGGCTGACGGCTGGCTGGCGTCCGCCTACAACACGACGCCGGAGCGTTTCTCCGACGCCCGCGGTGCGCTGGCGCGTGCGCTCGAGGAGAACGGGCGGGAATCGGACGGCTTTCCGAACGCGCTCGCGACGATGTGGACCTGGGTATCGAAGGATCAGGCGGAGGCCGATCGCGTGCTCGCCGACGTCCTGGCTCCAGTCCTGAAGCGAGATCCCGACGAGCTTCGCCCGCAGGTCTGTGTGGGTCCCGCGGAGCACTGCGCCGAGCTCCTCTCGCGTTATGCCGAGGCCGGCTGCGAGCGCGTCTACCTGTGGCCGCTGGGTGATGAGGCGCGGCAGCTCGAACTGGTGGCGGAGGCGGTTGCGCCACAGCTCCGGCGTCGCTGACGCAAGTCGGGGTGATGGTTTTGGCGCGGCGCCACGACGCGCCCACGCGCCCACTTACGACCGCATCTGCAGGGCCTAGGCTAGCCCGATGCCTTCGAGCTGGCGGCTGGTCCCGGCGCCGATGGCTTCTGTTCCACGATCGCGTCGACACGATCGGGGTAGAAGGCGACCCTGTCCTTGATCTCGGCGACGGACGCAAAGGGAGCCTCGTAAGTCCACACGGCGTTCACCGATTTTGCTCCCCCGATTGGGATGCTGTAGTAGCTGCAGTCTCCCTTGTATGGGCAGTACGTGGTGTGGTCCGTCGCTTCGAGCAACGACGCGTCGACGTCGTCGAGTGGGATGTACTGGACGGGCGGGTAGTTCGCCTCGCGGAGCGTCAGCGCGTGCTGCGTGTCGGCGAGGACTCGGCCTGCGACCGAGACGACGATCCGAGCTGGGCTCGCCTCGATCGTGATTGGGTGGTCCGTTCCGGGTTGCTTGATCTGCTTGTCTGCCATGGCTTTGCCTTTTTCATGTTGGGGACTTGTTGGTAGCTGCCGAAGCGACGTAACTGCAGTGGTGGTCGATCGGTGCGTGGCGCCGTCGCGGGCTGTGGCGTTGAACGATCAGTCCCAGCATCGCAAGGGCGGCGAGCAGCATGACCGTCGCGCCGTACTTCTCCTTCCGCTAGATCGCTCTGCGTCCGCCGTCGGCGGCGACGGTGGTGCCGGTGATGTAGCTCGCTCGTGGCGAGGCGAGGAAGGCGACGACCTCGGCGATCTCCTCGGGCTGTGAAGCGCGGTGCATCGGTGTGGTTTCTCCGAGCCCAGTGATGAAGTCCGGGCCTGAAGGCGTCGGGGTGTAGACGGGTCCCGGCGCGATCGCGTTGACGCGCACTCCGCTGGCGCTGTACTCCGCGGCCCAGGCACGCGTCATCGCCTCGAGCGACGCCTTGGATGCGCCGTAGGCCGCGCCCCCTACGAGCCCTACGCCGCCGGCCATGCTGCTGACGCTGACGATGCTGCCATGACCTCTCGCAGCCATCCCGGGAGCAAATGCCCCCACAAGGAAGAACGGTGCGCGAACGTTGCTGGCGAACATCTTGTCGAACGCTGAGACCTCAAACTCGGCGGTCGGGCCGAAGAGCGCGATGCCCGCGTTGTTGATCAGGACGTCGACATCACCGACGTCACTTGCCAGGCGCTGCACCTCGGCGGCGTCGCCGAGGTCCGCGGCGATAAAGGCGGCCTTGCCGCCAGCGGCAGTGATCTCCTGGACGGTCTCGGTGCCCCGCGCGGCGTCTCGGCCGTGAACAACGACCTCGGCCCCATCGCGCGCCAGCTGTAGTGCAACGGCACGACCGATGCCCGACGTTGCGCCCGTCACCAGCGCCCGTTGCCCTGAGAGCTTGTCTTGACTCGTGGTGGACATTGCCACTCCTTCGTTGGTTACTGAGCAGCGTGCCAGCGATGCTGTGTTCCGGCGTTAGCGAGAACTCCAAACTTGGGCGGCATCTTCTGTACGATCCCCTAACGTCATGAAAGCGCGCACCCAGGTCTCCGAGCAGCCAGCAGCCAGGCGCGACCACGGGCCCGCGATGCGCCGCGTAGGTCGGGAGCTCGCTGGTCGGTATACCGAGATCGGCCAGGCTGTCGCCGCGCGGATCCTTGAGGAGATCCCCGACTACCGCGCCGCTGCGCCCGAGCTGATCAATGATCTTCGCGCTGGTGCGACGGCGACCGTCGAGGTGCTCGCGCGGACGCTCGCCGAGGGCTCGACG
>JAXDGQ010000053.1:0-15432 GCA_034664965.1 Solirubrobacteraceae bacterium
GACAGGTACAGCGCCGCGTCGGCGATCTGGATCGGGTTGGCCGGCACCGTTACCTGGCCCTTGTACTTGGGCCCGTAGATCGCCGACCAGCTGGTTGGCGCGGGCGTTACCGACTTGGTGTTGTAGAGCAGCGTGTTCGGGCCCCACTGCACCGAGAAGCCGTAGTGCTTGCCGTCGACCGTGTTGTGGATCGGCGACTGCAGCTGCGGGAAGAAGTTCTTCCATTCCGGCACCAGGTCGGGGTTCATCGGCTGCGCCTCGCCGCCGCGGATCAGCCGCAGGCTGGCGTCGCCGGAAGCCGAGACCATGTCGTACTGGCTGCCGCCGCCCTGGCGCATCAGCGTGACCATTTCATCGGAGGAGCCGGCGAACTTGGCGTGCACCTTGCAGCCCGTCTGCTTTTCGAACGGCTTCACCCATTCGGGTTGCGTATAGCCTTCCCAGGCGACCAGGTTCAGCTGACCCTCGCCTGGTCCGATCTTCGTCGGCAGACCCGCCGTGGACGAACTGCTGGATGAGCTGCCGCAGGCCGTCACCGCGACGGCCATCATCGCGAGCACCGCCCCGAGCACCCAGTCGATCCTTGCCAGTCTCATCTGTTCTGTGCCTCCTCTTGGTTTGTGTGCAGCGGCGAAGCATCCTGCTGTCTGTAGACGAGCTTCACGCGCCTTCCCCGCTTGGCCAGCGCTTGCGCCGCCGACGTCTCGAGATTCTGCTCCAGCACGACGATCGTCCCGCCGTCGTCAGATTCGACGTCATAGCGAGTCACCGGCCCGAGATAGGCGACCTCGCGCACGGTGCCGGCGATGGCGCCCGGAGCGCTGTCGCCCTCGTCGAGCACGCGGATCTTCTCCGGGCGCACGGTGTAGGCGCCCCCGTCGCGGTGGATCACGTTGGACGTGCCCACGAACGTCGCGACGAACTCGTTGGCCGGGCGCTCGTAGATCTCTCCCGGGGTGCCGACCTGCTCGACGCGTCCATCGGCGAATACGGCGATGCGATCGCTCATCGTCAGCGCCTCGTCCTGGTCGTGGGTGACGTAGATGAACGTGATCCGCTCGGAGAGCTCGCGCTGGATCGACTTCAGCTCCACCTGCATCTCCTGTCGCAGCTTCAGATCGAGCGCGCCGAGCGGCTCGTCGAGCAGCAGCACGCGGGGCCGGTTGACGAGCGCGCGGGCGAGCGCGACCCGCTGGCGCTGTCCGCCGGAGAGCTGGATCGGCCGGCGCTCGCCGAGATCGGGAAGGCGCACCATCGCCAGCGCCTCGGCAGCGCGCTGGCGGCGCTCGCGCTTGCCCACGCCCTTGACGCGCAGGCCGTAGGCGACGTTCTCGGCGACGCTCATGTGCGGGAACAGGGCGTAGTCCTGAAAGACGGTGTTCAACGGGCGCTCGTAGGGCGGGCTGCCGGTGACGTCGACGCCGTGCAGCTGCACGCGCCCGGCGTCGGCCAGCTCGAAGCCGGCGATCACGCGCAGCGTCGTCGTCTTGCCCGAGCCCGACGGGCCGAGCATCGTGAAGAACTCGCCCGCGAGGACGTCGAGCGTGAGGTCGGCGACGGCGACGACGTCGCCGAAGGTCTTGCGCACGCCCGTCAGGCGCACGGCCGGCTCGGCCGGCTGCGCTGCGCCCGGCGAGGGGTCAGAGCTCGAAACGTCGATCGTGGTGCCCCCACCGGTGACCATCCGCCGCGAGTCTATTCGCCGCCTCAGATCCGGGCAACTGCGTCATTGGACAAATCGGCGCATCGGCGCTGGCCGCTTCGGCTATGGCCACACGTCCAAGGGGCGCCGCCTAGGACGACTTGTCGCGAGGATACGGCAGCGGCGTGAGCTCACCCTGCAGGCGCTCGCGCAGCGGCTCGAAGCGCGGCGGCAGCGAAAGGCGCTCGCCCAGGTGCGCGGCGTCCTCGTCGACGGCGAAGCCGGGGCCGATCGTGGCGATCTCGAACAGCACGCCGCTCGGCTCGCGGAAGTAGACCGAGCGAAAGTAGAAGCGGTCGATCACCGGGGTCGGGTGAGCGCCCGCCTCCGCCGCGCGCGTGCGCCAGCTCTCGTGATCCTCCATCGTCGACGCGAAGGCCACGTGGTGAACCGTCCCGGCACCCTGGCTTGCGACGGCCTCGGGCGGCGCGGGGTCGTAGGCGTAGAAGCTGCCGCGATGCTCTCCTCGCACCTGCCAGCTCGCCCCGTCGGAGGTCTCAAATCCGAGGCCGTCGAGCAGCAGGCCGGCGCTCGCGCTGGGGTCTGCGCTGTACGCGCGCACCCCGTCGAAGCCCTGCAGCGCGTACTCGGCGGGAACCTCCGGCGATGTCGCTTGCAGCGGCGCGTCGGTCACGGACGCCGGCACGAGCTCGTGCTCCAGACCCTCGGGATCGGCGAACACCAGGCTCTCTGCGCTGAGCGCGGGGGCCGCGCCGTGCTGCTCCAGGCGCTCCTTCCAGAACTGCAGGGAAGCGGCCGAGCCGACGCGCCAGACGATCCGGTGGACCATCCCCGCGCCGGGCCTTCCGCGCGCCGCCCCCGGGTACTCGAAGAAGGTCAGATCCATGCCCGGCGAGCCGTCGTCGTCGCCGTAGAACAGGTGATAGACGGTCGGGTCGTCCTGGTTGACGGTCTGCTTGACCATGCGCAGGCCGAGCACGCCGGTGTAGAACTCGACGTTGCCCGGAGCGTCGGCGGTGATCGCTGTGATGTGGTGGATGCCCTCGAGCAACATCGGAGAACTGGCATTATCGCGGAGTGCAAGAAGGATCGCTCATTCCGCGCTTCGGGCGCGCGCGGCGCGATCCGTCGCTTGCGGTGCTCGAAGGATTTCACCCGCTGAAGCACGCGCTGCGCTTTGGCGCGAACGTGCTCGAGGTCGTCAGCAGCGACCCTGCCGAGCTCGAGCGGCTGGCGGCGCTGCTGGCTCCCGACGTGGCCGAACGCCTGCGCGAGCTCGTCAGCGAGGTCAAGCCTGACGTCTTCGAGCAGCTCGCGCCGCTGGTGCCTACGACCGGCGTGATCGCGCTGGCCGAGCGCCCGGCGATCGACCCGGCGGTCGTGCTCGCCGGGGAGCGGCCCGAGCCGATCGTGCTGCTGGAGGACCCGCGCGACCTGGGCAACATGGGTGCGTGCGTGCGCGTCGCCGCCGCGGCCGACATCGCCGGCGTGCTCAGCACCGGCAGCCACGACCCGTGGTCGCCCGACGCGCTGCGCGGCGGCGCGGGACTGCACTTCGCCCTGCCCGTCGCGCGCGTCGGGCAGCTCGACGAGCTCGATCACGGTGGCCGAAGCCTGCTGGCGCTCGACCCCGCAGGGGAGCCGCTCGCGCCGGCCGAGCTGCCCGCGCGAGCGCTGCTGGCGTTCGGCACCGAGCGCTACGGCCTCAGCGACGAGCTGCTCGCACGCGCGGACGCGCGGATCAGCATTCCCATGCGCGCGGGCGTGTCGAGCCTGAACCTCGCGACCTCGGTCGCCGCGGTGCTGTTCGCGTGGCGCCTGTCGCCGCGGGCGTCCGCGCCCTAGGCGCTCGGGGGGCCAGCCGGGTCGGCGCCGGCCGGGTGGGCGCCGGCCCACGCGACGATCGCGTGCGAGTCGGCGATCGCTGTGCCGTCGTCGAGCTCGAGCACCGGTACCCAGCGCTTGCCCGTCAGCTCCTGCGCGCGGCGGCGGCCCGTGGTGTTGTTCAGCGCCGCCGGCAGCGGCGCGAAGCCGTAGGACTTGATCACCTCGGGGTCGTGGCCGGCGTCCTTGAGCGCGTGGAACGCGTTCGCGCACGGATGGCCGCCGGGTCGCGGCGTCGAGAAGGTGCCCCAGCAGACGTAAAGCTTCACGAGACGCTCAGTGTACCTTCCATGCCGGCCTGGCGGTGGCCGGGCACGGTGCAGTAGAACTTGTAGGTGCCGGGCTTGAGCGTCAGCGTCAGCGTCTTTGAGCCGCCGGTGAAGACAGGGGTCTGACCAGCGACGGCGCTGCCCTGGGCGATCGCCACGTCGTGTTCGATCGGCGAGGAGTTGGCGAAGTCGATCTTCACCTTGCCGGCCTTGGCGCTGAGCTGCTTGGTGTCGTAGGCGAGCTGGCCGGCCGGGCTCGCCGCGAGCGCGAGCGTCGTCGTGGCGGCGGCGGGCGAGGAGGGCGGCGCGGGCGTGCCGGTGGTCGCCTTCGGCGACTTGGCGGGCGTGGATGGCGCCGGGGCTTTGGCGGTGGCGGTCGGGGATGCCGGCGCCGGCGCGGTGCCTGCGGCCGTGCCGGTGGCCGTCGTCGTCTCCGCGGCGCTCGCCGCAGCGCCGCTCTCGGTGCCGCCGCCGGAGGTGATCACGGCGGTCGCGGCCGCGGCGAGGACGAGTACGGCGCTGATCGCCATGACGATGCGCTGCCCGCCGTTGCTGGCAGGGAAGTCCGGTTTGCGCAGCCCGAACAGCACGGACACGATCAGCGCCCATGCCACGAGCGCCCCGCCGGCTATGTAGTAAGGGACTTTGCCCTTCTCCGCCGCGAGCACCGGGAGGATCTGTGAGGCGAGCGTGTGCACGGGCGCGAGCCTAGCCGATGGGGCGCCGGATATGCTGCCCGGCGGGATGGTCGATGCGGTGCGCACAGCGGACGAAACGCTCCAGGATCTGCCCGAGTTTCCCTTCGCCGCGCACTATCGCGAAGTGGACGGCCTGCGCCTCGCGCACATCGACGAGGGTGACGGGGCGCCGGTGATCTTCGTGCACGGCGAGCCGACGTGGTCGTTTCTTTGGCGCAAGGTGATCCCGCCTGTGCGCGACGCGGGCTTTCGCTGCATCGCCCCCGATCTGGCCGGCTTTGGCCGCTCGGACAAGCCGACGGACATCGACTGGTACTCCTATGACCGCCACACGGCGATGACGGCGTCGCTGCTGGAGGATCTCGACCTCAGCGGCGCGACGATCGTCGTGCACGACTGGGGCGGTCCGATCGGCCTGCGACTGGCAGTCGAGCATCCCGCGCGGATCGAGCGGCTGGTGATCCTCGACACGGGGCTGTTCACGGGCCACCAGCGCATGACCGACGCGTGGACCGCATTTCGCGACTTCGTGGAGCGCACGGAGGACCTGCCGGTCGGCTTTCTCGTACGCGGCGCGTGCAAGCACGATCCGGGCGACGAGGTGATAGCTGCCTACGACGCCCCCTTTCCCGACGCGGCATCAAAGGCCGGCGCGCGCGCTTTCCCGTTGATGATCCCGCGCGCGCCCGACGCGCCCGGCGCGGCCGCCGGCCAGCGCGTGCAGGACGCCCTGCGCGAGGACACCAGGCCGAAGCTGATCCTGTGGGCCGACTCGGACCCGATCCTGCCTGCGCATGTGGGCGAGCGCTTCGCCGCGGCGATCGGCGGCCCCGAGCCGCGGCCGATCGAGGACGCCAGCCACTTCCTGCAGGAGGACCAAGGCCCGCTGATCGGCGGCCTGATCGCCGACTGGCTGACCGCAGGCTAGCCCCGGCCGGTCTCCTGGCGCCGGTGCAGCGGGCGCCTATGCGCCGTCGCCGCCGGCGCCCGGCGGCGCGACCGAGCTGGGGATCTGAGCCGGTTCGGTCCCCTCCTGCAGGCCGGGCTCCGAGCGCGCGGCGCGCAGCTCGTATGCCCGCCGCGAGATCGTGTCGGCGTCGGCGAGCACCCGGTCGGCCTTCATCGCTCGCGCCATGCCCTCCGACAGGCGCCGCGGTAGCACCGTGCCGAGCACGTTGGTCCGCTTGGCCGACTTGGGCACCCAGACTTCGACCGTGCCCAGCCGCAGCGCCTCGACGATCGCGTCTGCCACGTCGGCCGGCTCGAGGTTGCTCAGGCCGCGCGCCTCGCCGAGACCAGAGCCCAGCTCGGTGTTGACCACGTAGGGCATCACGTAGCTGAGGTCTATGTGCGCGTCCATCAGGCGCAGCTCGCCGCGCACCGCCTCGGTGAGGCCGACGACGGCGTGCTTGGTGGCCGAGTAGGTCGCGCCGCCGGGCGAGCCGAACTTGCCGGCCTGCGAGGAGATGTTCACGATGTGGCCGCGATCGCGCGGGATCATCCGCTCGAGCGCCAGCTTCATCCCGAGGATCACGCCGTGGATGTTGATGTCGACCATGCGCCGGGCCGTCAGGTCGTCCTCGTCGATGAAGCGCCCGATCTGCATGATCCCGGCGTTGTTGACGAGCACGTCCAGCGGACCGAGCTGCTGCTCGGCGGCGTCGAGGAATGCGGAGAAGGACTCGCGGTCGGTCACGTCGAGCGCCAGCGCGACGGCGCTCGGGCCGAGCTCGTCGGCGGTCTTGCGCGCGGCGTCGATGTCGACGTCGCCGATCGCCACCTTCATCCCCTGGCCCAGCAGCGCCTGGGCGGTCGCGCGCCCGATCCCGCGGGCGGCGCCGGTGATCGCGGCGGTCTCTCCGGCGAGGATGCGGGGCTGCTTGGCCATGGTCTTCCTCCTGGTCGGGGCGGCTGGCGTGCTCGGCAAGCGGTGAGAGCCCCACGCTACCGCGCCGCCGGCGGCGGTGCTGGCCGATCAGCCAGTTTGCCCGTGCGCCCGGCGTGTAGGGTTGGCGGATGGCCAGCTTTCAGTTCGAGGGTCAGCGAATCGCCTACACCGAGTACGGCGGCGGCCCGGCGGCCGTCACCGAGGCGGGGGCCCGCGGGCGCACGGCGCGCAGCTCGCGCGCGGACGCGCGTCCGCTGATCCTGGTTCACGGGCTGCTGCTCTCGCAGGAGATGCACCGCCCGCTCGCCGAAGACCTCGCAGCGCGGGGCAACCGGGTGATCACGGTGGACCTGCTCGGCCACGGCAAGTCCGATCGCCCGCGCGACATGTGGCGCTACTCGATGCGCTTCTTCGGCGACCAGATCGTCGCTCTGATGGACCACCTGCAGATCGACGAAGCGGTCGTGATGGGCACGTCGCTGGGGGCCAACACGGCGCTGAACATCGCGCTGACCGCACCCGAGCGCCTGCGCGGGATGGTGATCGAGATGCCCGTGCTCGACAACGCTTTGATGTGGAGCGCGCTGGCCTTCACGCCGCTGCTTGCCGCGCTGACGTTCGGCGAGTCGGCGATGAAGCTGGTCGGACGCGGCGCGCGCGCGGTGCCCAGGCGCCTGCTGCCGCACTACGGCAACGTGATGCTCGACCTGATCCGCCAGGAGCCGGGCCCGAGCGGCGCGGTCTTGCAGGGTCTGTTCTTCGGGCGCATCGCGCCGCATCGCAACGATCGGCGCACCTTCCAGACGCCGACGCTCGTGCTTGGCCACCGCCGCGACCCGGTGCACCCGTTCTCCGACGCCGGGATGCTCGCCGAGGAGCTGCCCAACGGGCGCCTGATCGAAGCCAACTCGCTGCTGGAGCTGCGCATGCAGCCCGAGCGCCTGACGGGCGAAATCGCCGATTTCCTCGACGAGGTCTGGGCCGCCCCGCGCGCTCGCCGCGCCAAGCGCCCGGCGGCGCAGACGCGGCGGCGGACGAGCAAAGCGGCGGGCAAAGCACCGCCGAAACGCGCCGCCAAACGCGCACGCGCCAGCTCCGGCTGAGCGGCGCTACCAGACGAGCGCTGGTCAAGCCTCGCAAGGACGCAGGAAGCGTGGCGTGCTGGCCGATCAGTCGATCACATTAGATCGACGATCGGTACGCGAGCGACCGAGGACGCCGCGAGGCGCCGGCCAGAGCTCGCCTGGCTACTTCTTGCGGGCGAAGAGTTCTAGCTCGTTGACGCTGACGCGGCCGGGCGCTTGCGGCGTGCCGACGGCCGAGGCGGGCGCCTGGCTGATCCACAGGACGATGAAGCGGTGGGGCTGCTTGGCGGCCTGCGCGGCGGCGGTCGTCCCGCCGAGTTTGATGCGCGCGCGCTTCTTTCCCTCGACGAGCGACGGGCTGAGCGCCTGCCACGCGGGATCGGTGATCGAGGTCGGCGGCGTCTGGCCGTTGGCGCCGTAGACCTGGACGGTCATCCCTGCGGTGGTCGTGGTGAGTGCGAGCGCCGACAGCTTGCGCGAGGTGTTCAGGTCGACGATCAGCCCCTCGGCGAGCTTCGGGGCGACGGTCGGTTCGACCAGCGCGGTCCAGCCGGTGGCGCTGTCGCCGTCGATCGCCAAGCTGGGATCGCCGAAGTTGGCGGCGTTGTAGTTGTAGGGGTTGTACGTGGACGCGGCGTTGGTATCGAGCAGCAGCGCCTCGGGGTGGGCTTCGCCGGCGGGGACGGGGGTCTGTTTGCCCGATTTGGGAGTCGTGGGGGTCGTTGCCGAGCCAGGCACGACGGCGGGCGGGGTGACGCCGGGGATTTTCGGCGTGCTCGTCGACAGGGGGATCTTCGGCGCTTTGACCGCACCGAGCGGGAGCGCCGGTTTGATCGTCGTGGGCGCGCCGATTTTTGCCGTGGCGGTGGGCGGGACCTGGCTGGCGGGGGGCACGACGGGCGTCGTCGTCGCGGGGGCGGGCGCCTGCGCGACGATCGTCGCCGCCGGGCGCGGTTTGCCGCCGCCTTTGCTCAGCGCGGCGTAGGCCGCTCCGGCCGCTCCGGCGACGAGCAGGGCGAGCGTCGTGAGAATGACAGCGGCCGAGCGCCACGTGGGCGCCCGCGAACGCAGGCTGTCGGGCACCCCGGTGCCGCACTGCAGGCACCAGTCCTGGCCATCGTGCAGCGGCGCGCCGCAGTTGGCGCAGCTGGTCGCCTGCCCACGCTGCGCGGCCGGCGCGGGCGTCGGCGGACCACCGGCGGAGCCGGCGCTGGGCTGCGACGCGGTGGGCGCAGCCGGAGGCTCTGCGACTGCCGTAGGCACGCGCTCGATTCTACCGGCCGCGCTAGCGACTCGGCGGCGGTGGGCCGCCGGGGACGATCTCGCGGCCGGTCGGCAGCATCCGCTCGTCGAGCTCGAGCTGCCAGTAGTAGCGCGTGAACGTCGTGCCCTCGCGGAACTCGCCGACGTGCGGCGAGACGGGGTCGCCGGCGGCCATCGCGACGATCAGCTCGGGGTAGCTGCGACCCGGCAGGGCCGCGTGGGCGGGCGCCGGGAAGGCGCCGCCGAAGCGCGTGTTGACGTCGGTGATGGCGAGGCCGAGGTGCGGATCGCGAAACACCTGGATGGTCGCGGGGCCGGTGACGGCCAGCGCCTCCATCGTGCGCCTCCCGAGCTCGATCAGCTCGTCGTCGCGCACGACGGTCCCCTTGATCGACTCGCCGCCGCGCGACTCGAGCATCGTGCGCGGGATCGCGTTGAGGCAGCGCCCGTGCAGGTCGCCGAGGCAGTCAATCGACAGCTCGGGGCCGCCCATGGCGCGCTGCACCATCACCGGCTCGTCGACGTAGTCGATGAAGAAGCGCGCCTGCGCGGCATCGCGGGCGCGGTGGATCGAGCGCGCGCCGGAGCCTCGCCGCGGCTTGATCATCACGGGGTAGTCCAGCGCGTCGAGGTCTGCCTCGGGCAGCACGGTCGGCGGCGAGGGCAGGCCGAGGCGCTGCAGCAGCAGATGCGTCTCGTACTTGTCGTAGGTCGCCCGGGCGACCTCAGGCGAGGGGACGAGCGCCGGCAGGTGCCCTGCGGCGCGAGCGACGGCCAGCAGCTCGATGTCGAGATCGGTGAGCGGCAGCACGGCGCCGACTTCGTGCAGTTCGCACAGCTCGCGCAGCGCTGTGACGTAGCGCGGGTCGTCGATCAGCGGCACGGCGCAGCGCACGTGCGCGGCATACTGCGCGGGCGCCAGCGGCGAGGGATCGACGGCGACCGTCCGGGTCAGCGCGGCGAAGCAGGCGACGATGTCATATCGCTTGCCGGCGCCTGTCAGCAGCACGGCGGGGGGGCTCACAGCTCGCCCTCCCAGCCGCCGGCCTGCCCCTTGTACAGGCCTCCGCCCCCGAGCACGAGCGCCGGCGTTCGCGCGAGGATCCGCAGGTCGAGCAGCAGCGAGCGGTGTTCGACGTAGTAGAGGTCGAGCTCGATGCGCTCGGACCACGGCAGCGAGGCGCGGCCGTTGATCTGCGCCCAGCCGGTGATGCCGGGCTTGACCGACAGCCGGCCGTGCTGGCGCTCGGTGTACTGGGCGACCTGCGCCGGCAGCGTCGGGCGCGGCCCGATGAGCGTCATCTGACCGCGCAGCACGTTGAGCAGATTGGGCAGCTCGTCGAGTGACGTGCGCCGCAGAAAAGCGCCCACGCGGGTGATGCGCGAGTCGTTGGCATTGACGGCCAGCCCCGCGCCGATGTGCTCGGCGCCGTCGACCATCGTGCGCAGCTTGAGCAGGTCGAACTGCGCCCCTTGCAGCCCCGAGCGGCGCTGGCGGAAGACGGCCGCGCCGCGCGACTCCAGGCGGATCGCGAGAATCGCGGCGAGCAGCACCGGCGCGCTGAGCACGAGCAGGACGGCCGAGACGACGATGTCGACTGCACGCCGGCTCATCGGGTTCCTTCGGCGGCGTCCCACCAGGCCGTCGTTCCGTGACGCAGCCAGTCCCACAGCCCGGCGGCAGGGGACGCTGTGGTGAGCACGTAGTAGCGGGCGATCAGCAGCGGCCGGGCGCGCAGGGCGCCGGCGAGCAGCGCGGCGAGCAGCAGCGCCAGCTGCAGCGCGAGCGTGACCGTGTAGAGGGCGCTCGCGCCGGCCGCGACCAGCGCGACGTTGGCGGCGAGCGCGATCAGGTGCAGGCCGGGGGTGGCGTAGCGCAGCAGGCGGTGGGAGAAGATCATCAGCGCGTAGGCGGGCGGATAGCCGCGCGGAGAGAGCATGCCGCCGCGCAGGACGATCGGCCAGGTGTGGCTCATCATGCGCCGCTTGCGCGCGAACTCCCCCTGCAGCGAGGGGACCATCTTCTCGCTGGCGCGCGCGCTCGGCACGTAGACGGCGCGCAGGCCGTGCTTGACCATCTTGAAGGGCAGCGATAGATCGTGGCCCATGATCGGGTCGACCACGATGTAGGCGTCGCGGCGGGTGGCGTAGATGGCGCCGTTGCCGGCGGTTATCGAGGACAGCCGCGACTCGAGCGCGCGCACGGCGAGCTCGTAGCGCCAGTACACGCCCTCCTGGTTGGAGGCCGCGGCGCCGCTTGCCTGCTGCACGAAGCGAACCTGTCCGCAGGCATAGCCGACGCGTGCGCCTGCGAAGGCGCCGACGAGCTCTGCCAGAGCATCGGGCTGCCAGTGGGAGTTGGCGTCGGAGAAGGCGACGATCTCGCCGCGGGCGCGCTGCACGGCGGCGTCCTGGGCGCGGATCTTGCCCGCGCGCGCCAGCTCGAGCACGAGATCGGCGCCGGCCTCGCGCGCGCGCTCGGCGGTCGCATCGTCGCAGCCGTCGCAGGCGACGATCAGCTGCAGCAGCTCGCGCGGATAGTCCAGCGCGAGCGCGTTTGCGACCTTCGCGCCGATCACCTGCTGCTCGTCGTGCGCGGCGACGATCAGCGAGACGGTCGGCAGCGGATGACCGTGCACGGAAGGATCTCTATCGGCTGCGCCCCTCGCGGGGCTCCGCTGCGTGCGTTGGCGTGGCAGAGCATCGGCGGGCGCGAGCACCCGGGCTGCGGCGAACAGCGCGAGCGCGTAGCCGAGCTGCGTCCACGCGATCAGCCCCGCGCACAGCCAGAAGACGATTTCCAGAGCGAGCACGGCTTGATTCTCGCCTACGCGTGCGGCAATGCGATGCGCGGTAGGCTCGCACGATGGACTACACGATCAAGAACCTCTCAGAGACACCAGACAGCGCGGTGAAGTTCGGCCTGTCGGAGATGGGCGAGGCCCACTTCCCGCGCGAAGAGCTCGAGGCGAAATCGACGGGCCTCTCCTACCAGGTGCTCAAGCCGAACAAGCGCCAGGCCTTCGGACACTCCCACGACAAGGCCGAGGAGGTCTACGTCGTGCTCTCTGGCAGCGGGCGCGTGCGCCTGGATGACGAGATCCTCGACGTGGCCCGGCTGGATGCGATCCGCGTGGCGCCAAGCGTCAAGCGCGCCTTCGAGGCCGGCGCCGACGGGCTGGAGTGGGTGGCGTTCGGACCCCACTACGACAAAGACGGCGAACTGGACCGCGAGTTCTGGAAGGACTGAGCGCGGGCGCGCCGGCCCGCGGGCGTGGCGGCCGCTCGCGCTACCCGTCCAGCAGCTGCCGGTAGAGGGCCAGCGTGCGGGAGGCGATCGCCTCCCAGCCGTACTCGCCGTGCGCAGCGGCCAGCGCCCGCTCGCCGAGCGCGGCCAGCGCGGCGGGGTTGGCCAGCAGACCGGTGAGCGCGTCGTGCAGCGCGCCGGCGTCGCCGGGCGCGACGGTATGGGCGGCGCCGCGCTCGGCCAGCTCGGCGAAGCCGCCGACGTCTGAGACGAGCAGCGCCTTGCCGAAGGCCAGCGCCGTGAACAGCACGCCGGACTGCTCGATCTCGCGATAGGGCAGCACGACGAGATCGGCGCGCGCGAAGTACGCGGGGAGCTCGTCGTCGGCGACGTAGCGCGCTACGAAGCGGACATTGGACGGCGCGTCGGCCCGGAGCGCGGCGACGTCCATGCGCGGCATGCCGACGATCCACAGCTCGGCGTCCTCGATGCCGCGCCAGGCCTCCAGCAGCACGTCGAGGCCCTTGTATGGCCGCAGCAGGCCAAAGAACAGCACGACGCGCTTGTCGGTTGCAAAGGGCGCCGGCGCAGCTGGCAGCTCGGCCAGGTGGGCGAAGGCGCCGTGCGCGATCACGTGCACGCGCTGCTCGTCGACGCCGAGCTCCTGCGTGAGCCGCACGCGCCCGTGCTCGGAGTGCACGACGACGGCGTCGAAGCGGTCATACAGCCGCCGCTGCGCCGCTCGCCGTCGGGCGCCGCCCTCGCGCGGCAGCACGTCGTGCGCGGTCAGCACCAGCGGCGTGCGCCCGCCGCGGCGTGCGCTGGGGAGCAGGCGCCCGTCGAGCTGCTGCATGGTCAGCCACTGGAAGTGCACGACGTCGGCCGCCTGCGCGGCGCGCCGGTAGCGCAGCATGTCGGGCACGTGCTCGGCGAGCTTCAGGACGCGCCGCGCGCGCTGGGCCGCTTGCGACTCGCCCGCGATGGCGCGCGTGGAGCGGTAGAAGAAGTCGCGCTTGCGATAGCCCTGCGGGGGCGCCACGGCGCCGTAGGCGAAGCGGCTGGTGAACAGCTCGACGTCGGCCCCGGCCGCCGCGAGCGCGCTGCAGAGCGCGTGGTCATACGGCGGCGTGTAGGCCGACGGGTCGACGACGTGAACGCGCATCGCGCCAGACAATAGGCGCGCTGGAAGATCGTCCTGGCCGACGCCCAGCCGCCCCTCCAGCGCACGGCCGCCTGGCGAGCCCGCACTAGAGTCCGCGGCGTGGCCGACGTCGAGCTCTCCTACTGCGTCGTGAACACCTCCCAGCGCGAGCTGCTGCTGCGCGGCCTGGACGCGATCGCGCGCGAGCGCGAGGGGCTGGCGTTCGCGACGGAGGTGCTGGTGCTGGACAACGCATCGCGCGACGGCTCGGCCGAGGCCGCGCAGGCGCATCCGGCGGTCGACGAGACGATCGCGCTCGGCGAACGCCGCGGCAAGGCGCTCAACGACTCCGAGCTGCTGCGCCGCGCCCGGGGGCGCTACGCGCTGCTGCTCAACGAGGACTCCGAGCTGCGCCCGGGGGCGACGCGCGCGCTGTGGGATGCCCTGCAGGCGCGCCCGCAGGCGGCCTGCGCCGGCGCGCGCCTGCTGCGCCCGGACGGCTCAGAGCAGCCGTCCGCCTGGCGCTTTCCCTCGCCGCTGACGGCGCTGGCCGGTGCGTTTCTGCTGCACCGCCGCTTCAGCGTGCAGAGCGGGGGCTCGCAGACGCGCGAGGTCGACTGGTGCCAGTCGGCGGCGCTGCTGGTCAGGCGTGCGGCGGCCGAGCAGGTCGGCTACCTGGACGCGGACTTCTTCGTGTACTCCGACGAGGTCGACTTCGCGCGGCGCCTGCGCGACGCGGGCTGGAGCAGCGTGCACGTGCCCGGCGCGGCGGCGATCCACCACGAGCAGCTCTCGACGGCAGCCGGCGGCCGGCGGATCGTGGAAATGGCGCGCAACCGCGACCTGTACATGCGCAAGCACCACTCCGCGGGCGCCGCGCGGGCGGTGCGCTGGCTGACGGCCTGGCCGTACGCGCTGCGCGCGCTCGCCGCGGCGGTCCTTCCCGGCCACTCCGCCGAGCGCTACCGGCGCCACGTCACGGCGACGCTGCACCCCCAGCGCGGCGAGGGCCTGCGCGAGGCCGCCGAGCGCTACAACCGCGAGGCCTAGACGCCGAGCTCGCGAGCGGGCCCATCCACCCAGACGTCGAGCTCGCGCGGCGCTGTCGGGCGCCTAGACGCCGAGCTCGTCGAGCAGCGCGCCGACGACGCGCGCGTCGAGCTGCGTGGCGGCGACGCGGCGCAGCTCCTCGGCTGCCTGCGACGGCGTGCGAGCCGGCCGGTAGGGCCGGTCGGTGACGATCGCCTCGTAGGTGTCGCAGGCGGCGATGATCCGCGCCGCGAGCGGAATCCGCTCGCCTGCCAGGCCGTCCGGGTAGCCGCCCCCGTCCCAGCGCTCGTGGCTGGCGCGCACCGCCGGGGCGAGGTGCGCGAAGGCCGGGATGCTCGCGACGAGCGTTCCGCCGGCCGCGGCGTGGCCGCGCATCGCGACCCACTCCTCGTCGCTCAGCGGTCCGGGCTTGAGCAGGATCTCGCTGGGCACGGCGACCTTGCCGACGTCGTGCAGCAGCGCGGCGTGGCGCACGTCGCCGGCGCGCGTGGCGTCCATGCCGAGGCGGAGGGCCACGCGCCGGCTGAGGTCGGCCACGTCCTGCTCGTGCGAAGCCGTGTAGACGTCCTTGGCCTCAACCGTGCTCATCAGCGCGGTCAGCGTCGTGGTGAAGGTCTGCTCGAGGTCGGCCACGAGCATCGCCCGGTGCACCGAGGAGCCGAGGTTCGCGGCGATCGCCTCGGCGAGCACGGCGTCGGCCTCGCTGAAGGCGCCCGGCTCGGGGGCCTCGAGGTTGAGCACCCCCCAGACGGCCCCGTCGACGACGACCGGCACGCTCAGCTCCGAGCGGGGGTCGGTCTTCGGATCGCGCTGCAGGTAGTCGGGGTCGTCGCGAGTGTCGGCCACGAGCGCGCTGGCGCCGGTGCGCGCGACGCGGCCGTTGACGCCGTCGTGCAGCGACTGCTCGACCAGCAGGAACTCGGTCATCACCTCGGCCAGCGCCCCCCGGCCGGCGACCAGGCGCAGCTTGTCGCCGTCCACGCGCTGGATCGCCACGAGGTAGAAGGCGAACGTGCTGTGCAGTTCCTCGACGAGCAGCTGGACCATCTCCTGGACGTCGTTCGTCGCGGCGAGCTGTGCCGTCAGCCGCGCGGCGACGCGCAGCTGCACGCGCAGATAGGCCAGCTCTCCGGCCGCCGCCATCTCGCGCGCCTGCCCGTCCGCGCGATGGCGTCGCAGCGCCTCGGCCCTGCGACGGCGCTCGCGGGCGTCGGCGGTCCTGCGCTTGACTGCCAGCTCGACCA
>JAXDGQ010000054.1:0-6161 GCA_034664965.1 Solirubrobacteraceae bacterium
GGCGGACCAGCGCTTCGCGCGCGGCCTCGTCGCCGTCGCGCTGCCAGCGCAGGAACAGGCGTCGCTCCTCGCCCGGCTCGGCGGGCGTGAACGAGCGCGGTGATGACGTTGGCGTCATTTCGTTGTCGCTGGCCGAGGTCATCGCTTCACCACCGCAGGGGGCAGCTGGCGTAGAAGACCCGCAACCCGGCGCTGCAGGCGCGCACTCGCACGCGCGGCGCGCGGTTCGCGCCCGACCGACGGCACACCCCCGGCGCGTGCGAGGCAGCGTGGGCAGTCGATCATCTCGGGGGCGGCCTGCGAAACGGCTACCGCTACCTGGAGTCCGCACAGCGGACAATTCAACTCGGTCATCACGTCTCCACCTGGATTCCGTGCGCGGTCTTAGCCGCACGATGTACCTTGCGAGAAGTCCAGGTGGCCCTGACGGGGCCAACGTGTTCCGACGCGCTTACTCTGGTTGTCGGAGTCCGGATCACAGACTCTGACGGGCGGGGTTTACCCAGACGCAGGATTTGCTAAACGCTCGCCCCGTCGCTGCCGTCCCGTCCTGCCGCCGGCTCGCGCCGGCGGCGGTCGGCCCTCCCGCTTCGGCGACCGCGTGAGCGGAGCGTGGAGACTTAGCCGGCGCGCACGCCCGGCGTTCCGGTGAGGTTCGTCAGCTCGCGCAGCAGCGCGTCCATTCCGCCGATCTCATACATCTCGCGCTGGCGCGCCGCGCCGCCGCCGCGATCGACGATCGCGTGCAGGTGCTCGAGCTCGGCCGCGCAGCCCAGCTCGCGGGCGTCCTCGCCGGTCAGCGCCAGGGCTTCGTCGAGCAGTTCGGCGACCGGACGCAGACGGCCGTCGGCATCGGGCAGCTCGGCCGTCACGCCGAAGCGCGCGGCGCGAAAGGCGCCCTCCTCGAGCACCTCGCCAGGCGGATCGGGCTCGGGGTCCGCCCGCGCCGTATGCCTTGCCAGGCAGTGCGTCAGCGCCACGAGCGCGGCCGTGTCCTGCAGCGAGGACTGGACGTCGAGCGCTCGCACCTCGACGGTGCCCAGTCGAGGGTGGGGACGCAGCTTCCACCAGAACCACGTGTAGTCGGGCACATCGGCGGCGCGCACGAGCAGCCTCGTCGCCTGACAGAAGTCGGCGAAATCCCGCATTGCGCGCGGCACACCCGAGCGCGGCCAGCCGCGCACCGTGACCTCGCGCGCCGACGCCAGGCCGGTGTCGCGACCGTGGCGAAACGGTGAGTTTGCGGCCAGCGCCTGCAGCAGAGGCAGGTGTCGGCGCAGCCCGTTGAAGGCGCGGATCGCGGCTTCGGGATCGGGCATCCCGACGTGTACGTGCAGCCCGCTCACGGGCGTTGCGACCGCGTCGCCGAGCAGGTCGCGGATGCGCTCGTAACGCTGCTTGTCGGTGATCTCGGCCTCACCCTCGTCGGCCGAGGGGTGCGTGCCCGCGCCGAGCAGGCCGGCGCCCGTCGCGATGACCGCGCGACGCATGCGATCGAGCGCGCCGACGGCCTCGCCAGCACCTTCGCATATACCGGTGATCAGCTCCACCTGGCACGCGTGCAGCTCGCGCTCGACTTCGCCTTCGACCGGGCCGAGCCGCCGCAGCACGGCCGTGGACGCGTTGGCCTGGCGCCCGGTGATGGGATCCACCAGGAACAGCTCCTCCTCGACGCCGACGGAGTAGGCCGCGCGCTCGCCAAAGGCATGCTCGATCTGCTCGTTGGAGTTCATCGCTGTCGCACGCCGCCTGCCCCGGTGCGTACCCTCGCCGCCCCGGCGGCAAACGCTGCGCTTGCGGCGGTCAGAGTTGCTCGCGCGCTGCGAACAGCGAGAGGGCATAAGCTCCGGCCGGGTGGGCGCGCGCACGGCCTACCAGCGCGGCGGTCGGCGCCTGCATCGACTCCGGCTGGGGCAGCTCCACGCCGTACACCGGCGGTACCACGACGGCGGCCGACAGCGCCGCGAACGTCAGATCGGCCGCCGTGAAGCGCTCCCCGCAGAGGTGCGGGCGGCCGTCGCCGAGCAGTTCGGCGACGAAGTCCAGCTCGCGCCAGACGTCGGCCTCGTCGGCGACCTCGATTCCCGGGCTGATGTCCAGCGCCTTGCGGAGGACGAGCCCGACCAGCGGCCATCCTGCGCGCATCGCGCGGTCCTCCCACGCGGGCACGCCGTCGTTGTTGAAGCGCAGGGCGAGCGGGCGGTCCTCGAGCAGGTGCACGTACATCAGCCGCCGCGCCTTCGGCCCGAGCTCCTCGTCAAAGCGCGCACAGAGCCTCTCGACCTCGGCGCGCTCGGCGGGAGCCGACGGGAACAGCCGGCGCTCGGGCGGCGTCTGGCGATCGACCCACGCGAGGATCTCGGCCGACTCGCCGATGGCGCCGTCGGGCGTCACCAGCACGGGAACCGTCGAGCCGCCGCCTGCGCGCCGCGCGGCGAGGCGGTGGATCCCCTGGACGTGGCGCTCCTCGCGGTATGCGATGCCGGCGCGCGCGAGGCTCCAGCGGGCCTTCTCGCAGTAGTGGCTGATGGGGATCGTGATCAGGCGCAGCACGCAGGCGGAGTATCGCGCCCTCCGGCTGGTCGCGAGCGTCGAGTGCGCTGCCGCGCGTGGGTTCGGCGCCTATTCGGCGCGGACCCCGTTGACGACCGCTCCGAGCCCGTCAACCTCGATTTCGACGGTGTCCCCGGCCTTGAGAAAGCTGTTGCGGCTTGCGCCGACGCCCGACGGCGTGCCGGTGGCGATGATGTCACCGGGGATGAGCGTGAGCGTGCGCGACAACCAGGCGACCGTCTCGGCCACGCCGAAGATCAGCTCGCGCGTGTTGCCCTGTTGCACGACCTCGCCGTTGACGCGCGTGCGCAGGCCGAGCGAGCCGAGCTCCCCGATCTCCTCGAGCGTCACCAGCGCGGGTCCGCAGGGTGCAAACGTGTCGACGGCCTTGCCCGAGGTCCACAACGGATTTTGGATCTGCAGGTCGCGCGCGCTGACGTCGTTGAAGGGCATCGCCCCGGCTATGCACTGCAACGCGTCGCCGACGCCTACGCGGTGCGCGGTGCGCCCGATCACCACGGCCAGCTCGGCCTCGTAGTCGACGTAGTCCGGGTGTGCCGCCGGGAGCACGATCTCCTGGCCGCTGCCGATCAGCGAGTTGGCGAACTTGGCAAACCACATCGGCGCCGCGGGGATCTCCTGGCCTGTCTCCTCGGCGTGGTCGCGGTAGTTGAGGCCGAGGCAGATGATCTTCTCGGGATCGGGGACGGGGGCGAGCAGGGCCACCTCCGCCGTGGCGATGCGCTCGGTGGCGGTCGCGGCGCGCCCGCCGAGCTGGGCCAATTCACCGGCGTCGAGCGCTGCGAGCAGGCCACGCACCGAGCGCGCCGGCGCGTCGAGCGCCGCAACGGGCACGATGTCCTCGCCGAGCAGGATCCCGGCGCTGGCGCCAGCGCCCTGCGTATATGTGACCAGCCGCATGCTCAGGCCTCCCTAGTCTCGGTGATGGATCTTCGCATTGCACAGTCGTTCTATCCCACAGGCGATCGGGAGATGGTTCGGCATAAGGTGTCCCAGGTGACTGAGACGCGCCACGGCTCGGCGAGCCCCTGGGTGATCGACTTCGCCGACGGCTCGCGCGAGATGCGCGGCCTGCTCGGCGGCAAGGGCGCGAATGTCGCCGAGATGACCCGCGTGCTCGGCGCCGCGCGGGTGCCGGGCGGCTTCACGATCACGACCGAGGCATGCGTCGCCTACATGGACGCCAACGGCGCCTTCCCCGACGGCCTCGAGCACGAGGTCGCCGGCGCGCTGTCGCGCCTGGAGGCGCAGGCGGGCAAGCGCCTGGGAGACGCCGCCGACCCGCTGCTCGTCTCGGTGCGCTCGGGCGCGCGCGAGTCGATGCCCGGAATGCTCGACACGGTGCTCAACCTCGGGCTCAACGACGAGACGGTGCTCGGCCTGGCCGAGCGCTCGCGAAACGAGCGCTTCGCCTGGGATTCCTACCGTCGCTTCGTGCAGATGTTCGGCAACGTCGTGCTCGGCGTTCCCGGTGAGCGCTTCGAGCGGGCGATCGCAGAGCTCAAGTCGGCCCGCGGGGTGTCGCTCGACACCGAGCTCGATGTGGATGCGCTGCGCGAGCTGACGGTCGAGTTCCGCTCCTTCTACGAGTTTCCCGCCGATCCGCGCGAGCAGCTCGTGCGGGCCATCGGCGCCGTGTTTGAGTCCTGGCAGGGGGAGCGGGCCGTGGCCTACCGGCGCATCAACCACATCCCCGACAGCTGGGGGACAGCGGTGAACGTGCAGCAGATGGTCTTCGGCAACCTCGGCGACAGCAGCGGCAGCGGCGTCGCGTTCTCGCGTGACGAGCTGACGGGCGCGCCGCAGCCGTCCGGCGACTTCCTCGCCAACGCGCAGGGCGAGGACGTGGTCTCTGGCGTGCGCACCCCGAAGGACATCTCCGAGCTGCACGCGTGGCTGCCGCACGTCCACGAGCAGCTGATGGAGATCCTGCGCACGCTCGAGCGCCACTACGGCGACATGCAGGACACCGAGTTCACGGTCCAGGACGGACGCCTGTACATGCTGCAGACGCGCAGCGCCAAGCGCCCGGCGCAGGCAGCCGTGCGTTTCGCCGTCGACGCGGTGGACGAGGGCCTGCTCGACCGAGAGTCCGCGCTGCTGACGATCGACCCCTCCTCGCTGGACGCGCTGCTGCATCCGACCTTCGACCCGAGCGCCGACTACGAGGTGATCGCCAGGGGTGTCGCCGCATCGCCGGGTGCGGCCAAGGGCGAGATCGTGCTGAGCGCCGCCGACGCGGTGCTGGCCGCGGCCGAGGGGCGCAGGACGATCCTCGTACGCTCGTTCACCGAGGCCGACGACGTCGCCGGCTTTCATGCGGCGCAGGGCATCCTCACGAGCGAGGGGGGCAAGGCCAGCCATGCCGCGCTCGTCGCGCGCGGCATGGGGCGCCCGGCGGTGACGGGCGCGAGCACCGTCGAGGTCGACATGGGGGCGGGGGAGGTGCGCATCGGCTCGCATGTTCTGGCCGCGGGCGACCGCATCGCCATCGACGGCAGCCTGGGGAGGATCACGCTGGAGGACGTGCCGCTGATCGAGCCGCAGGTCTCAGCGCAGTTTCAGACCGTGCTCGAATGGTGCGACGAGCTGCGCGTGCTCGGCGTGCGCGCGAATGCCGACACCCCCGCCGACGTGCAAAAGGCGATCGAGCTGGGCGCCGAGGGCGTCGGCCTGTGCCGCACCGAGCACATGTTCCTCGGCGAGCGCCAGCCGTTGATGGCCGGCGTGATCATGGCCGAGGACCGCGCGGCGCGCGCCGAGGCCATCGAGCAGCTTCGCCCGCTGCAGGAAGCCGACTTTCAGCAGATCCTGCAGGCGGCCGGCGGGCGGCCCGTCACCGTGCGGCTGCTCGATCCGCCGCTGCACGAGTTCCTTCCCCATCCCAGCGACCTGCCGGAGGGCTCGGCGCAGCGCAAGCGCGTCGAGCAGCTGCAGGAGTCAAACCCGATGCTCGGAACTCGCGGCGTGCGGCTGGGCATCCTCTTTCCCGAGCTGTATGAGATGCAGGTTCGCGCGCTGTTTGCCGCCTCGGCCACAGCGCCGGGCGCGCGGATCGAGGTGATGGTCCCGCTGGTCGCCTACGAGCGCGAGCTCGAGCTGATGCGCGGTCTGATCGAGCGCGTGGCAGGCGAGCACAGCCACGACGCCTATGAGATCGGCACGATGATCGAGGTACCGCGCGCCTGCTTTCAAGCCGACGAGATCGCCCGCGACGCCGACTTCTTCTCCTTCGGGACCAACGACCTGACGCAGACCGGGCTCGGCTTCAGCCGCGACGACATCGAGGGCCGCGTCCTGGCCCGCTACATCGATGTGCAGGTCTTCGACCGCTCGCCGTTTGAGACGCTCGACACGCCCGGCGTCGGTCAGATGGTGCGCATGGGGGCGTGGCTCGGGCGCAAGACCAAGCCGCAGCTGAAGCTCGGCGTGTGCGGCGAGCATGGCGGCGACCCCGACTCGATCGACTTCCTGCACCACTCGGGGATCGACTACGTGTCGTGCTCGCCCTATCGGGTTCCGATCGCGCGCACGGCGGCTGCTCAGGCGGCGATCAGGGCGCGACGCGAGCGCGACGACGCGATGCG
>JAXDGQ010000055.1:0-6352 GCA_034664965.1 Solirubrobacteraceae bacterium
TGCGCTGCTGGAGATGATCCCCTCGTGCGGGACTTCGTGCGCGTCGCGCGCCAGCCACATGACGTGCTCGACGCCCTCGATCCCCTGCGCGAGCGTGACGACGGACGCGCGCATCGCGTCGCGCTCGAGCTCGTGCAGCGCGTAGACCATCGCCGCGCGCTGGGAGGGGCAGACGGCGATCCGCGGTTCCTCGCCCGCGGCCGCGCGCGACGGGCCGAGCACGCCGAGCTCGGCGAGCTCATCCTGCAGGGCGATCGTGTCGGTCACCGGCGCCTGGGAGTGGTCGGCCATGGCGATCACCGCGTGCTCGGTGAGGAACTCGTCGACGCCGCCGGCCGCCTCGCACACGCGCGCGAGCTGCAGGTCGGCCTGCGCGAGCGACTGCAGCTGCGCCTCGGGTCCGTGCTTGTGCGAGTACCAGTCGTTGTCGGGCAGGGAGAGCAGCAGGAAGTCGAACAGGTCGTGTTCGACCATGTAGCTGGAGACGCAGCCGGAGTGGCGGTCGCGCACCCCCGGCATGCCCAGCCCCGAGCGGCAGTTCGTCCGGCGCGAGGCGAAGATGTCGGCGTAGAACAGCTCGCGCGGACCCATCACCGAGTGGCGCATCAGCGTGGACGCGACGCGCGTCAGCGCGGTGTCGCGCTGGGGCTCGTGCCGGTAGCGCCCGCGGTACATCAGATACGTCGTCCCGGCCGTGCGCACGTCGGCGTCGTCGAGCGTCTCGAACACCGTCGGCGTCTGCTGAGACAGGTGCGCGCGGTTCATGTTGTAGACGGTGTCGGTCAGCTGGCGCGTGATCCCGAAGCGCTGGGCCGAGCGAAAGCTCGAGCCGTATTCGACGTAACGGTGCTCCTCGCGCGAGAACCAGTTCATCGCCGGCACGTGGTGCTCGTCCTGCGCGCGCCCCGTCACGATCGACGCCGCGCAGACGGGTGTCACGGAGGGAAACGCGGCGACGCAGTCGGGCACGTAGCGGCCGCGCTCCATCAGGGTCGCAAGGACCGGCACGGCGCCGGAGGCGACGGCGCGCTCGAGCATCTCCGGCGCCATCGCGTCGATCACGCAGAGCACCAGCTTGGGCGGTCGCGAGCCCACCCCGGCCATCAGCGGCGCAGGATGCGCAGGCCGGCGTACTTTTCCTCGCCGCGCGCGCGACCGCGCAGCGCAAACCATGCCAGCAGCGCGAGCACGACGTAGCCGAGCGGGTGCAGCAGCGCGACGAGCGCGGCGAGCAGCAGCGACGCGGCGTCGAGGTAGACGCTCAAGGCCTGTTTGGCGGCGCCGTCGGCGAGCCTCGCGCGGGCCCGCGCGAACACGGGCAGCACCGCGCGCTGCGCCAGGGCGACGGCGGCCAGGCCGCCGATCAGGCCCGGCCACCATGCGTCGCCGTGCGCCGCAAGAGTGCCGGCGAAGAGCACCGCGCCCGCGCCGTAGGAGAGCCCTGCCAGCGCAGCCGCAAGCGGCTGGGGGCGCGCGCGCTCGGCGTCCGGCTCGGCCAGCGCGGACAGCCCCAGCAGCAACTGCAGCGCGTAGGCGACCACGAAGGCGACAGCGACGACCAGCAGCCACCAGTCGGCCTGCGCGAAGCGGAAGGGGTCGTGGGCGAAGCTGACGCCGAGCGCCTTGGCCGACGCGAGCGCGCCGGCGAGCAGCACCGGCAGGAACGGACGCAGCCCACAGGCCGCCGCGAGGCCGGCGCCGAGGCCTATGTAGAAGAAGGTGCCGTTCATGCGATCAGCGTGCGAGGGGTGCGCTACGGTGCCTGCAGCAGCGAGCGGTCAAGGACGATAGACGACGCGTACGGCGATTCGCGCTCGCCGGGCGAGGTTCGGCGGGCGCGGCGGCGAATAGAGACGACAGACGATGAGCCGATCGATCAGCGGAGCCGGCGGCGGGCGCAGGGCCCGGCCGACGGCGCACGAGCTCGCACGCTACGAGGCGCTGTTCGCCGCGCGCACGCGCGGCATGAAAAGCTCGGCGATGCGCGAGATGATGGCGCTGACCGAGCGCCCCGACGTGATCTCGCTGGCGGGCGGCCTGCCCGACACGAGCACGTTCGCGCCAGAGCTGTACGCGAAGCTGATGTCGCAGGTGGCGGCCGAGCAGACGGCGCGGGCGCTGCAATACGGGCCGACCGAAGGGATGTCCGTAGCGGTCGACTGCATCGTCGAGGTGATGGCCGCGGAGGGCACGCTCGTCGATCCCGGCGAGGTGATCGTCACGACCGGCGGCCAGCAGGTGATCGATCTCGTGTGCAAGACGCTGATCGACCCCGGGGACGTGATCGTCGCCGAGGCGCCGACGTACCCGGGCGCCGTGCCGACGTTCAGCGCCTACCAGGCCGCGGTCGAGCAGATCGAGATGGACGCCGACGGCATGCCGATCGACGAGCTGGAGAGCACGCTCGATCGCCTGCAGGCGGAGGGCCGCAGGCCGAAGTTCATCTACACGATCCCCAACTTCCAGAACCCCGGTGGAGTGACGATGTCACTGGCCCGCCGGCGGCGGCTGGTCGAGGTCGCCCACGAGCGCGAGCTGCTGATCCTCGAGGACAACCCCTACGGGCTCCTGCGCTACGAGGGCGAGCCGCTGCCCACGCTCTACTCGCTCGACGCCGAGGGCGGCGGCACGGGCGCCGCCGCCGACCTCGTGATCTACCTCGGCACGTTCTCGAAGATCCTCTCCCCCGGCCTGCGGCTCGGCTGGGCGGTCGCCCCGCGCCCGGTGCTGGAGAAGCTGAACCTCGGCAAGCAGGGCGCCGACCTCTGCTCCTCGCCGGTGACCCAGCTGTTCGTCGCCGAGTTCTTCAAGCAGCAGGAGGGCCGCGGCGAACCGCGCTGGCTGGCATACCTGGAGCAGCTCAAGGACCTCTACCGGCGCAGGCGCGACGTGATGCTGGCGGCGCTGGACGAGCATTTCGGCGAGCAGGCGCGCTGGACCAAGCCGCAGGGCGGGCTGTTCGTGTGGGCGACGCTGGACGCGCGCATCGACACCACCGACCTGCTCGCGCAGGCGCGCGAGAACGAGGGCGTCGCGTTCGTGCCGGGACGCGCCGCCTACATGGACGGTCGCCGCGGCTCCTCCTCCATGCGGCTGAACTTCGCCGGCGTTCCCGACGACGACATCCGCGAGGGCATCAGAAGGATCGGCAAGGTGGTGCGCGAGCAGCTCGGCCTGTACGGAACGCTCACCGGCTCCCCCCCGGCGGCCAAGCCGCAGACCCCGGAGCCCGACGCCGGGCAGGGCCCAGCGCTCGCCGACGTCGTCGAGCTCCCCCGCCGCGACCGGGAGGGACCGGCGCGCAAGCGCAAGGACCGATGACCGCCGCGCGCAAGGTGGCCGTGCTCAAGGGCGGCCGCTCGCTGGAGCGAAACGTCTCGCTGCGCTCGGGGGCGCACGCCCAGGAGGCGCTCGCGCGCCTCGGTCACGAGGTCGTGGCGATCGACGCCGACGCGCAGCTCGTCAGCGCCCTGCGCGAGGCCAGGCCCGACGCGGCGCTGATCGCGCTGCACGGCCCCGATGGCGAGGACGGCACGATGCAGGCCCTGCTCGAGGCGCTCGGCGTCCCCTACACCGGTTCGGGTCCGGCCGCGTGCATGTGCGCGACCGACAAGGTGCTGGCCAAGCACCTGATGCGCAATGCCGGCATCCCCACGCCTGCGTTTCACTCGCTGCGCGAGACCTCGATCAAGGAGCTCGGCGCGGCCGACGCGCTGCCCGCCGTCGAGTCCGCGCTCGGCTTCCCGCTGGTCGTCAAGCCCGCCAGCCAGGGCTCGGCGCTGGGCGTCAAGTTCGCCCGCAACGGCGATGAGCTTCCCGGCGCGCTCGTCGGCGCGTTCTCCTACGACCGCAAGGTGCTGATCGAGCGTTACGTCAAGGGCCGCGACCTGGCGGTCTCGGTGCTCGACGGACCGAGCGGCCCGCTGGCGCTCCCCGTCGTCGAGGCCGTGCCGCGGGAGGAGGACTTCTACGACTACGAATCGCGCTACGAGATCGGCATGACGACGTTCGTGTGCCCGGCCGAGCTGCCCGATGACACGACTGCGCGCGCGCAGGAGCTGGCGCTCGACGTCTACCGGCTGCTCGGGTGTCGCGGCGTCGCGCGCGTGGACCTGATGCTCGACGACGCCAGCAGCGAGCTGTGGGTGCTGGAGGCGAACGTGATCCCGGGGATGACCGAGACGAGCCTGCTGCCGCAGGCCGCCGACGCCGCCGGCATCAGCTTCGACGAGTTGATCGCGCGGCTGCTGGACAGCGCCTTCGAGCGCTAGGAGTCGCCTGCGGCGAAGTCCTCCGGGGACACCTCATCGAGGAACTCCTTGAACTTCTCGACGACGTCCTCGGACTCCTCGACGTCGTGCTCGAACTCGATCGCCGACTCGGCGATCACCTCCTCGGCGGCGTAGATCGGGGCGCCGCAGCGCACGGCGAGCGCGATCGCGTCACTCGGGCGCGAGTCGATCTCGAGCTCGCGGCCGCCGGCGCTGAGCGTGATCGACGCGAAGAACGTGTTCTCGCGCAGCTCGGTGACCGACACCTGGGTGCATTTGACGTCGAGCTCGCCGAGGATGTCGCACAGCAGGTCGTGGGTCATCGGCCTTGGGGTGCCTGCGCCCTGCAGCTTCATCAGGATCGAAGCGGCCTCCGGATGACCGATCCAGATCGGCAGGAACTTGTTGCCCTCGACCGTCTTGAGAAGCACGATCGGCTGCTTGCCAACCATGTCGAAGCTGACGCCGTAGATCACCATCTCCTGCACGAAAAGTCCTCCGGAAGGGGGGAAGGCCAGAGTATAGGTACCCGTCAGGGGCGGCCAACCGGGGCGAATCGCGCGCTCAGCGCGTCGGCTCGGCGAGGTCCGCGGCGTCCGAGCGAAAGCTCCACAGCTTGTTGCCGATGAAGTTGAACGGCATCGAGGCGGCCACCGCGAGGGCCTGAGCGGGCACCTTGGCGAGACCGGCGGTCTCGACCAGCAGCGTGAGCAGCAGCAGGCTGACGCCGAACGCGGCGAGGCTGACGACGATGAAGCGCATCGCCTGGGCGTGGGCCTGGCCGCCGCGGGCGTCGAAGGTCCAATGGCGGTTGAGCACGAAGTTGTTCAGCACGGCCACGAGCCATGCGGCGACCGCCGCGGCGTGGTAGTCGACGCCGAGCGGATGCACGAACAGCGCGTAGACGGCGAGGTTGACGACGAAGCCGACACCGCCGACGACGCCGAAGCGAACGAGCTGCAGCCAGTTGGCCGGCTTGCGCATGCCGTGCACCAGCCGCATGTGCGGCTGCAGCTCGACGGGTGCGAGCTCGACGGGTGCGCGGACGTTGCGGGCGGGAATGTCTACGGCGGTGGCCTCGTCTCGCATCGGTGCAGGTTAGCTGGAGGTTCGTTCGTGCGTCCGCCATGACTGGCGGGGCTACGTGCGGGCCTCGTCCTCAGACCGCCGGTACCGCAAGGGTAGCGGGCGCGTCCCTCATGGGCGCTCGCTAGCCTTGCAGTGATGTCCGACTCCGGCCAAGCGCAGGCGCCTCGCCTGCTCGGTGGCAGGTTCCCTCGCTATTCGCTGCTCGTGGCGGCGCTCGCCGCCGCGGTCGTCGCGCTGGCGATCGTCCTGGCGCTCAAAGGCGGCGATTCGCACGCTCGCGCCGCGCGGGCCGCCAATCCGCCCGGGGCGCCCGCCCCGACCGGGCACGCGCCGAAGGCGTCGGCAACCGCCGACGGCGCCGCGGCCAGCAGCACCGCGGGCGCGACGGGGGCCCACGACGCGACGGCGCCGAGCGTCGCCGCCGGCAAGCGCGCGGCCGTCTCACAGGTCGCCGACCCCGAAGAAGCGAACAGCTTTCCAGCGCCCGCATCGGTGCGACACAAGCCGGCGTCGACGCCGTCTGAGGCCAGCGAACAGATCGTCGCCGCCGGCGCGCCCTCCGACGCCGAAGTCAAGCACGAGCTCGCGCAGATGCAAGCCGTCGAACGCAGCGCAAAGCAGGCGCAGCAGCAGCGACTGAAACCGGTCGCGGGCGGCAGCTCGGTCGGCGGCAACGGAACCATCCCGATCCCGGCGAACGTCCCCGAAGTGATCCAGCGCGTGATCGCCGGCGCGAACGCGATCACCGACTTCCCCTACGTGTTCGGCGGCGGGCACGCCTCGTTCGTCGACAACGCCTACGACTGCTCGGGCTCGGTCAGCTACGCGCTCGCGGCCGGGGGGCTGCTCGGCGCGCCGCTGACCTCCGGCGAACTCGAGAGCTGGGGGGCACCGGGGCCGGGGCGCTACATCACGGTGTTCGCCAACGCGGGACACACCTACATGTACGTCAACGGCGTGCTCTTCAACACGTCCGGGCGCAGCGGCGTGTA
>JAXDGQ010000056.1:0-2672 GCA_034664965.1 Solirubrobacteraceae bacterium
AGCGAACGGTCAGACCGCTGATGCCGTCCTCGGCGTGCCCGAGCGCGTCGCCGGTGAGGCGATCGGCGTGGTAGACGTGCGGGACGCGCTCGGTTTGGATCGAGACGATGATCACCCGCTCGTGCAGCGCGTGGTTGTGCTCGACGTTGGCCCGCAGCGCGAGCGGTGTCGTCTGCGCGTTGGAGCTCAGATACACCGCGGTGCCGGGCACGCGCACGGCCTTGACCCTGCGCGCGGCCAGGTCGTCGATGAACTCCTTCAGCGGCCCCTCCTCCCGCGCGCGGTTGGCGCTGACGATCTCTCGGCCCTTGCGCCAGGTCGTCAGCACGACGAAGACGACTGCGGCGATCGCCAGCGGCAGCCAGCCGCCGTGCACGACCTTCGTCAGGTTGGCCGCGAAGAACGTCACCTCGATCGTCAGAAAGACCGCGGCGCCGAGCGCGATCAGCGGTCGCGGCTTGTGCCACAGCAGGCGGGCCACCGCGAGGAACAGGATCGTGTTGAGGATGAACGTGCCGGTGACGGCCACGCCGTAGGCCGACGCCAGCGACGTCGCGGTGCCGAAGCCGATCACGATCGCGACGACGATCGCGAACAGCGCAGCGTTGATCGCGGGGGCGTAGATCTGTCCGACCTCCCTGCGCGAGGTGTGGCGGATCGTCAGATGCGGCAGCAAGCCCAGCTGGACCGCCTGGTGGCTGACGCTGAAGGCCCCCGAGATGACCGCCTGGGAGGCGATCACCGTGGCCACGGTGGCGAGCAGCACCATGGGTATTTGCGCCCAGGCGGGCATCAGCAGGAAGAACGGGCTGGAGACGGACTTGGGCGAGCGCACGATCTCAGAGCCCTGTGCGAGGTACTGCAGCGTGAGCGCCGGGAAGACGACCAAGAACCACGCGCGGCGGATCGGCGCGCGGCCGAAGTGGCCCATGTCCGCATACAGCGCCTCGGCCCCCGTCACCGCGAGTACGACCGAGCCCAGAGCGATGAACGCGATGTGCCCGTGGTGCAGCATGAATTTCGCGCCGTAGGTGGGCGACAGCGCGCGGATCACGGCGGGGTGCTGTGCGATCTCCACGATCCCCGTCAGCCCGAGCACGCCGAACCACACGGCCATCACCGGGCCGAACAGGTTGCCGACGAGCCTGGTGCCGAAGCGCTGGATCGCGAACAGCGCCGTGAGCACGCCGACGGTGATCGGCAGCACGACCGAGTGCAGGCTCGGCACGGCGACCTTGACGCCTTCCACTGCCGAGAGCACCGAGATCGCCGGGGTGATCGCGCCGTCGCCGTAGAACAGCGACGCCCCGAGGATGCCCAGCATCACGAGCATCAGCTTCGACCTGGCGCGCTTGACACGTGCGCGCTGCAGGAGCGCCGTGAGCGCCATGATGCCGCCCTCGCCGCCGTTGTCGGCGCGCATGATGAACGTCACGTACTTGACCGACACGATCATCGTGATCGACCAGAAGACCAGCGAGATGACGCCGTAGACGTCGGCGCCGGTGGCCTGCACGGCGTGCTGGTCGACCGTGAAGACGGTCTGCAGCGCGTACAGCGGGCTGGTTCCGATGTCGCCGAAGACGACGCCGAGCGCGCCCAGCGTGAGCGCGGCCATCCCCGTCTCGGCCGCGGCGTGGCGGCGGGCCGTGGACTCCTCGGGGCCCGCGTGCTCGGGTGCCTTCCCCTCGCGGGTCCGTGGGGCGGGGCGGGGCACGCTCAGACGGTACTGCTAGGCGACGCCTGCGGCCGCCAACAGCTCGTGCGCCTCAGCTTCGATGCCCTCGGCCATCAGGTGCAGCTGATCGACCAGATCGGGGTCGGAGCACAGGCCGAAGCACAGCAGCCCGACAAGCGACGTCGCCGAGACGCGCAGCGCATGGCGTTCGCCGATCTCGGCGATCGAGTGCAGGTGCGCGACCGATGCGCCGAGCACGCTCACGGGCTCGTGCGGGCCCGGCACGTTGGACACGCTGAGCGCGAAGCGGCGCGGATTGCGCTCGATGCGCGTGACGAAGTGCTCCAGCGGCGGCAGGCCGGAGAGCTCGTGCAGGAGGTGCTCGCGGTACTCCGCGTCGCGATCGACCTTGCGCTCGGCGGTGGCGGCATGCGCGGCGCGCAGGCGGGCCACCGGATCGGGCTCGTTCAGGGGCAGCGCGACGGAGAAGAAGGAGTCGCGATTTGCGACCTCGTCGCCCTCGTGGTGCAGGCTGACCGGGACGCGCAGGCGGATCGTTCCGAGGTCGCCGTGGCGCTGTCTCACCCAGCGCCCGACGGCGCCCGCGACGATTGTCAGGACGGCGTCGTTGACGGTTGCGCCGTCGAGCTTCTTGGCCGCCTCGTGCAGAGCCGGCAGCGAGACGGCGGCGAAGGCCACCTCGCGGCGAGTGCCGATCGTTCCGTCAAACGGCGAGAGGCACTCGCCGCGAGCGTACTCGCGCCGTAGAAAGCCGGCCAGGTGCGCGCGGCGGCGCGCTTCGTCGGCGGCGTGCACCCGATGCGCCTGGGCGGGGGTCATGCCCGCCTCGACAACGTCATCCCACAGCAGCGCGCGCGCATACCGGACGCAAGCGGTGCCGTCGGCGAGCGAGTGGTGGATGCGCCAGATCAGCGCGCTGCCGCCATCGGCCAGCGCGACCGTGTCGATCCGCCACAGCGGGCGTGTGCGATCC
>JAXDGQ010000057.1:0-2936 GCA_034664965.1 Solirubrobacteraceae bacterium
ATGGCGCACGCTGGCGCGGATCGACTCTCAAAACACCTGCCGCGTAGATACCATGGCTATCGCTCGACGCGGATTGACACTCAACGCACCTGCCGCGTAGATACCATGGCTATCGCCAAGCGTCGCAGAACAACCATGCCTGGCGTCGCGTCACCCAGGGACGCCTCGCAAGGCGTCCATCGCACGGCGTCCGGCCCGCGCCGCGCGCTTGGCCGGCCGTGTCAGGCGCCCATGAAGCGCGCGACGGCGGCGCGCTTCTGAGCTTCTGAGACCTGCAGGCCAGCCTCGCCGTCGGGCAGGGTGACGGCGCCGGTGGGCTTGAGCACGTGGGTCGGCGGCGTGCCGGCGATCGCCAGGGCGCCGAACAGCCCGAGCAGCGTCGGGCCGCTCATGTCGGAGATGAGCGCCGGCGGAGCGTTCCAGGCGATCAGCGGCAGGCGGAAGAAGGCGGAGGGCGACAGCAGGCGGTTCTTCATGGCGGTGAACAGAGCCTGCTGGTGTTCTGCGCGCTGCAGGTCGGTCTCGTTGGGCGCGCACAGGTTGTGACGCGTGCGCGCCAGCGCGAGCGCCTGCTTGCCGTCGATGTGGTGAGTGCCCTTGGGCAGGCGCAGCGTGTACCCGCCGTTTGAGAAGCCGCCGTTGATGCGCGAGATGATGCAGCCGCCGGTGTAGTCGACGCCGCCCATCGCATCGACCAGCCGCGGGAAGTCTTCGAAGTTCACCTCGACCAGATGGTTGATCGGGATGCCCAGGTAGTGCTTGATCACCGAGATCGACAGGGCGGGTCCCCCGAAGGCGTAGGCGGCGTTGATCTTCTGCTGGCCGTGACCGGGGATTTCCACGACGGTGTCGCGCGGGATCGACAGGCGCGCGTCGTGGCCGCCGCCGATGCGCAGCAGCAGGATCGAGTCCGAGCGGCTGGGGCCCGAAGTGTTCGCTCCCGGTTCCTTGCTGCCCTTCGGGCGCCGGTCGGAGCCGAGCACGAGGATGTTGTTCGCCGACGCCAGCGGAAAGCCGGCCGGATCGAGCACGTTGGCGACGTTCGACGGCGGCGCAGTGCGCTCGAAATGCGAGCTGATCAAGAACAGCACGAGCGACAGCAGGATCCAGGCGACGATCAGGCCGAGCAGGCCGAGCACCAGGCGTTTGGGCGTCAGGCGCCGCCACCATGCGGCGAAGCGCTGCGCGCGGCTGGCACCCGCGGTGGGCGCCGCGCGCTCCCCCGGGTCCCTGCGACGCCCGCGGCGCCAGCCGCCCGGCCCGCCGCGCCCGCCGGGCCCGCCGGGCCCGTCCCGTCCCCCGCCGGGGCTGCCCTGGGCACCCTCGCGTTCGGGCATCAGACGCGGCCGGGCGCGGTAGCGGGTGTAGCGGGGCGGGGGGTCTTGTTCGGGGGCCATCGGGCGGACCCTATATTTGCGACATGACTCCCGCGGAGGTCCCGGCAGGGCGGCTGGTCGTCTGCCCGACGCCGATCGGCAACCTGCAGGACGTGACCGAGCGGGTGCTCGTTGCCCTCGCGCAGGCCGACGCGATCGCCTGCGAGGACACGCGTCACACGCGCGTGCTGCTCAACCGCCACTCCGTGTCGACGCCGCTGGTGAGCCTGCATGAGCACAACGAACGTGCGCGCGCGAGCGAGCTGGTCGCGCGCATGCGCACGGGCGCGGTCGTGGCGCTGGTGTCAGACGCCGGCACGCCGCTGGTCTCCGATCCGGGCTTTGCGCTCGTGCGCGAGTGCCTCGCTGCGGGGATCGAGGTCGAGGTGCTGCCCGGCCCAAGCGCGGTGACGACGGCACTCGTCGCCTCGGGTCTGCCTGCAGACCGCTGGCTGTTCGCCGGCTTTCTGCCGCGCAAGCGCGCAGAGCTTGCGCGCCTGCTCGCCGAGAACGCCGAGACGCTGGTGGCGTTCGAGTCCCCCAGGCGCCTTGCCGGCACGCTGCGCCTGCTCGCCGATGCAGACCCGCAGCGCCCGGCGGCGGTCTGCCGCGAGCTGACCAAGCTGCACGAGGAAGTCCGCCGCGGCAGCGCCGGCGAGCTGGCCGAGCATTTCGAGGCGACGGCGGCGCGCGGCGAGATCGTGCTGGTCGTCGGCGCCGCGCCCGCCGGGGCGGCCTCGCGCGAGACGGCGCTGGCGGCGCTGCGCGACCTCGTCGGGGCCGGGGCGCGGCCGCGGCCGGCCGCGGCCGCGGTCGCGCGGCTGACCGGCGTCGGCGCCAATGAGCTGTATCGCGAGCTGACCCGCGGGGACGACGGAAACGGCGAGCGGGGCGCGGGTCGCCGGACAGTAGCCTGAGCGCGGCATGTCCTTCTATGTAACCACCCCGATCTACTACGTGAACGCGGCGCCGCATCTCGGCCACGCCTACACGACGATTGCCGCCGACGTGATGGCGCGCCACCATCGCCAGCGCGGCGAGGCGGTGTTCTTCCTGACGGGCACCGACGAGCACGGCGAGCCGGTGGCCGACGCGGCGCACGCGCTGGGCGTGACGCCGCAGGAGCTCGCCGACAAGAACGCCGAGCGCTTCAAGGCGCTGGCGCCGCAGCTGGGGGCGAGCAACGACTTCTTCATCCGCACGACCGACCCGCAGCACATGGCCAAGGTGCAGGAGATCCTCACGCGGGTGCGCGACAACGGCTTCGTCTACGAAGGGACATACGAGGGCTGGTACTGCCCGCGCTGTGCCGACTTCAAGGCGGAGAACGAAATCGACGAGGGCAAGCGCTGCCCGATCCACCACATCGAGCTCACGCGCGAGCAGGAGGACAGCTACTTCTTCAAGCTGTCGGCCTTCCAGGAGCGCCTGGTGGCGCTGTACGCCGAGCGCGAGGACTTCGTCGCGCCGCGCACGCGTTACAACGAGGCGCTGTCATTCATCCGCTCGGGCCTGCGCGATGTGCCGCTGACACGCCACAAGCTGACGTGGGGCGTGCCG
>JAXDGQ010000058.1:0-5643 GCA_034664965.1 Solirubrobacteraceae bacterium
AGGCCCAGGCGGTTCGAGCGCCAAAAGCGGTTCGAGGGTCAAGCGAGACAAGGACGCAGCGAGCGAGGACTGGTATCCACCCCGTAAGCGGCTCGAGAGTCAAGCGAGCCAAGGACGCAGGGAGCGAAGCCTGCTGGCCGAGACGGGGATGCGAGCGGAGCGAGTGTCTCCCGGCTTCGGTAGGCGAGCGACGGAGGACACCGGCCAGCGCCGGTCATCGGTTTCGCTCCTACCAGCGGTAGTGGGCGAAGGCCTTGTTGGCCTGCGCCATGCGGTAGATGTCGTCCTTGCGCTTGTACGCGCCGCCCTGCTGGGACTGCGCGTCGGTGAGTTCGTTGGCCAGGCGCTGGGCCATCGTCTTCTCGCGGCGCTGGCGCGCGAACTCGACCAGCCAGCGCACAGCGAGCGTGCGGGCACGTCGCGAGGCGACCTCGACCGGGACCTGGTAGGTGGCGCCGCCCACGCGGCGCGATTTGACCTCGAGCGTGGGCGTGAGCGTTTTGATCGACGCCTCGAGCACCTCGATCGGGTCTTTGTCCGAGCGCTCGCCGATCAGCGCGAGCGCGTCATAGACGATCCGCTCGGCCGTCGACTTCTTGCCGTCGAGCATCACCTTGTTGATGACCTGCTGGACGAGCTTGGAGCGATGGACCGGGTCCGCCTCGACGGGGCGAATCTGGGCTGCTGCGCGGCGGGGCATCTATTTTTTCTTCACGCCGTACTGCGAGCGGGCCTTTTTGCGGTCGCTCACACCGGCGGCGTCGAGCGTGCCGCGGACGACCTTGTAGCGGACGCCCGGCAGATCCTTGACGCGGCCGCCGCGGACGAGCACTACGGAGTGCTCCTGCAGGTTGTGGCCCTCGCCGGGGATGTAGGCCGTGACCTCGATCGAGCCGGAAATGCGCACGCGCGCGACCTTGCGCAGCGCGGAGTTCGGCTTCTTGGGAGTCGTCGTGTAGACCCGCGTGCAGACGCCGCGGCGCTGAGGCGCGGCCGTTTTCTTTTTGCGCCCGGAGCCCGACTTCAGGCCCGGGGTGGCGAGCTTCTTCTTCGGGGCGACGCGGCCCTTGCGCACGAGTTGCGAGGTGGTTGGCATCCGGGCGGTGATGCTAGCAGCGCTACGCGCTTGCGGCCGCGCCGGCGGCGCGCACGGGCGCGGGCATCATCGCCGCGGCGATGATCACGGCCACGAAGGCGATCGCCTGCAGCGTCAGGCCGAGCGGGCTGCCGGCCATCGGATCGCCGAACACGAGAATGCCGCCGGTGATACCGGCGATGTTCGCGGCGGTGCCCGTGACGGCGATCACCGGCACGGCGTCGCCGTCCTGCAGGCCACGGGCGGAGGCGTAGAAGGCGACGATCGAGGCGAGCACGGCGACGAGCAGCCAGGGGCTGAGCAGGAGCCCGAGAAAGCCGTGGGCACCGGTGATGCCCGTCAGTGCCTTGATCGCGGTGTCGGAGACGCCGAAGAGGATTCCTGCGGCGGCGCCGAGCATGACGCCGTGGTGCTCGACCGGTCCGCCCATGCGCGGGCCCATGATCAGCAGCCCGCCCAGCCCGAACAGCCCGGCCTCGAAGGCGATCATCGCGGCGACCGAGAACTGCGAGTGCGCGCCGTGCATCGTCGGCGCGGTGATACCGAGCACCGCCAGGCCGGCGGCCATCAGCATCAGCCCGATCCACTGGCGGCGTCCGACTTCGAAGCCGAACAGCTTGTCGGCCATCACGGCGATGAACACGACGCCGGCGGCGAGTGCCACCTGGACCACCGACATCGGCGCGAGCGCGAGGGCGCCAACGTGCAGCGCCCAGCTGATCGTCGCCGTGATCATGCCGATCGTGAACCACTTCGACGAGTACAGCGAGCGCGCCGCAGCAAACGGATGGCGGACGTCGATCTTCGGCACCGAGTTGGCGCCGCGGTGCTTGTAGAAGAAGCCGAGGTTGGCTACGAAAGCGCAGGCGAGTGCGAGCAGGATTCCAAGGTCTAGTGTCATGAGGAGATGGGGAGAGCGGTGTCGTGCGTGAGGGTTGATCGACGGGTGCGGCGGGCTGCTTTACTGCCTGCGCCCAACCCTCGGCGTATCGGCCGTCGCGGAAGAGTACCCCCCAATACCTCTGTGGAAACTAAAGAGCACGCAAAGGAAACAAGCGGCGATTCGCACAAGCCGCTGATGCTCGTCGACATCGACGGGGTGATCTCGCTGTTCGGCGGCAATCTCGGATCCCAAGCGGGCTCGTTCCACTCGATCGAGGGCATTCCACACTTCCTTTCGTCCACCGCCGCCGCTCACCTTCTCGATCTGGCCGAGCATTTCCAGCCCGTCTGGTGCAGCGGCTGGGAGGAGAAGGCCAACGAGCACCTCCCCCACCTGCTCGGCACGCCCGCGGGCATGCCGTTTCTGCGCTTCGATCGGTCGGTCGGCCGGGCCAACGCCCACTGGAAGCTCGACGCGATCGACGCATACGCCGCTCAGCGCCCGCTGGCCTGGATCGACGATGCCTTCAACCCCGCCTGCCACGACTGGGCCAGGGCGCGCGCGGCGCCGACGCTGCTGGTCGCGACCGCCCCCGAGCGAGGGCTGACGGCGCGGGAGCGCGATCTGCTGCTGGCATGGGCGCGGGAGCTGGCGCCGGCGTGAGCCCCGGGCGGCCTGGCCGCCGCCCGGGTCCAGCTGCCTACTTCTGCTCGGGCGCCGGGTCCTCCTCGGGGACCTCGAGCTCAGCCAGCTCCTCGACGAATCCGGGGTCGCTGTCGCCGGCGCCGATTTTCTCGAGCGACGCCAGGTCGGCGTCGAACTCCTGGCCGTAGCCGCCGCCCAGGCTCTCGCCGCCGGACAGGCCCAGCTCGGCCGCGATCTCGTCCTGGTTGAGCAGGCCGACATCGTCGATTGCGCGAGGCAGCGGTTCGGACGGTTCGATCTCGATACGGCGGTAGCGCTTGAGGCCAGTCGCCGCCGGGATCAGCTTGCCGATGATCACGTTCTCCTTCAGGCCGTTCAGGCGATCGGTCTTGCCCTCGAGCGCCGCGTCGGTGAGCACCTTGGTGGTCTCCTGGAAGGAGGCCGCCGAGAGGAACGAGTCGGTGTTCAGCGACGCCTTGGTGATCCCGAGGATGATGTCCTCGAACTGCGCCGCCTCGTCGCCTTTCTCGATGACCGCCTGGTTCACCTTGGCGAATTCAAAGCGGTCGACGAACTGCCCGGGCAGGTAGTCGGTGTCGCCCTTCTGGTCGACGCGCACCTTCTTGAGCATCTGGCGCACGATCAACTCGATGTGCTTGTCGTCGATGTCCACGCCCTGGGACTTGTAGACCTCCTGGACCTCCTTGACCAAGTACACCTCGGTGTCGGTGCGTCCGCGGATCGCCAGCAGCTCATGCGGGTAGACCGACCCCTCGTTGAGCTGGCGCCCGGCGCTGATCTTCTCGCCGGCTGTCACGAACAGGCGGGTGCGTCGCGGGAAGGCATGGCGGTGCTCCTCGCCGGCCTCGTCGGTGATGACGACCGTGAGCGCCTTCTCGGTTTCCTCGATCGTCACCGCGCCGTCCTGCTCGGCGATCTGCGCCAGGCCCTTCGGCTTACGCGCCTCGAACAGCTCGACTACGCGCGGCAGGCCGTGAGTGATGTCCGCGCCGGCGACGCCGCCGGTGTGGAACGTACGCATCGTCAGCTGCGTGCCCGGCTCGCCGATCGACTGCGCGGCCACGATTCCGACCGCATCGCCGATCTGCGCGAGCGCGCCCGTCGCCATCGCGCGGCCGTAACAGGCCTGGCAGACGCCGCTCTGGGCCTCGCACTTGAGCACCGATCGCACCGGCACGGCCACCGCCGCGCCCTTCTCGTGATCGTCTGCGAACGCCTCGACCATGTCGGCGAGCTCCGCACGCCCGATCTCTGCGCCCTGCTCGGCGAGCATGCGACCGCGCTTGGTCTTGATCGCCAGCGCGGCTACGCGGCCGACGAGACCGTCGTTCGGCTCGCCGCCGTCCTTGAGCACGGGCATCTCGATGTAGTCGCCGGTGCCGCAGTCGGGCTCGCGGATGATCACATCCTGCGCGACGTCGACCAGGCGCCGAGTCAAATAGCCCGAGTCGGCGGTGCGCAGCGCGGTGTCGGCGAGTCCCTTTCGCGCGCCGTGCGTGGAGATGAAGTACTCCAGCACCGACAGGCCCTCCATGAAGTTGGCCTTGATCGGGCGCTCGATGATTTCACCCTTCGGGTTGGCCATCAGGCCACGCATCCCCGCCAGCTGGCGAATCTGCTTGAAGGAGCCGCGCGCGCCGGAGTTGGCCATCATGAAGATGGGGTTCAGCGTGTCGAGGTTTGCGACCATCGCCTCGGCGACGTCGTCGGTGGCCGCGTTCCACTTCTCCACGACCGCCTCGTGGCGCTCCTCCTGTGTGATCAGGCCCATGTCGTACTGGTCGGAGATCTCGCCGACGAGCTTGTCGTAGCCGTCGATGATCGACTGCTTCTCCGGCGGCACCACCACGTCGTTCTTGGAGATCGTGATGCCGGCCTGCGTGGCGTACTTGAACCCGAGGTCCTTGAACGCGTCCAGGACCAGCGAGATCGTCGTCGCGCCGTAGGTCTGCACGAGCATGTCGATCAGCCGCGTCGTGTCGCGCTTCTTCATCGACTGGTTGACGAACGTGTACTTGGAGGCGTCGAACTCGTCGCCCAGCGCCTCCGCCAGCGCGCGCTCGATGCGGTCGTTGTAGATGATCCGGCCGATCGTCGTGAGCACGTGGCCGCCCTCCCGACCAAAGGGTCGGAACTCGGCGATGTCGTGCAGCTTGACCACGCCGCCCTCGTAGGACAGCTCGGCCTCCTGCGCCGTGCGGAACACGTGCGGGCGTGGGTCGTGCGTCGCCCTGTCGATCTTCGACAGCTCATCCGCTTCCGGACCGTAGGTCAGGTAGTAGGCGCCCAGGATCATGTCCTGCGTCGGCGTCGCCAGCGGCGCGCCGTGCGCCGGTGACAGGATGTTGTTGGAGGAGAGCATCAGGATGCGCGCCTCGGCCTGCGCCTCCGCGGACAGCGGCAGGTGCACGGCCATCTGGTCGCCGTCGAAGTCGGCGTTGAACGCGTGACACACCAGCGGGTGGACCTGGATGGCCTTGCCCTCGACCAGCAGCGGCTCGAAGGCCTGTATGCCCAGGCGGTGCAGGGTAGGCGCGCGGTTGAGCAGCACCGGGTGCTCGTGGATGACCTCCTCGAGCACGTCCCATACCTCGGAGATCATCGAGTCGACCATCTTCTTGGCCGCCTTGATGTTCTGCGCGGACTTGCGCTCGACCAGCCGGGCCATGATGAACGGCTTGAAGAGCTCGAGCGCCATGATCTTCGGCAGCCCGCACTGGTGCAGCTTCAGGTACGGACCCGCGACGATCACGGAGCGGCCCGAGTAGTCGACACGCTTGCCGAGCAGGTTCTGGCGGAAGCGCCCCTGCTTGCCCTTGAGCATGTCCGACAGGCTCTTCAGCGGCCGGTTGCCGGGCCCAGTGACCGGGCGGCCGCGGCGGCCGTTGTCGAACAGCGCGTCGACCGCCTCCTGCAGCATCCGCTTCTCGTTGCGGACGATGATGTCGGGGGCGCGCAGCTCGATCAGGCGCTTGAGCCGGTTGTTCCGGTTGATGAC
>JAXDGQ010000059.1:0-3889 GCA_034664965.1 Solirubrobacteraceae bacterium
CGCACGAAGTCGTTGAGGATCGACTCTTCGGTCAGCTGCTCGACGATGTGCGTGCCGGTGGCGCCGCCCGCGAAGCCCGTCGCGATCACCGGCTGGCCGAGCGCCTTCAGCGTGCGCGCGATGTTGACGCCCTTGCCGCCCGCCATCGTTCGCTGCTCGACTGTGCGGTGGCGCCTTCCGAGGCGGAAGTTCGGCACCGACAGCGACTTGTCGATCGCTGCGTTGAGCGTGACCGTGATGATCATTCTGCCACCTCACAACCCTTCTGGCCCGTACGGGACGGTGCCGAACGCCTCACAAGGCTAGCGGACGCCTGCAGAGCTCCCGCCGGATATCGCCCAGGCGGCCGCGCGCATGCGCTCGGCCTCGGCCTGCGCGGCGCTCTCAGGCGTTCCCCCGCTGGCCAGGTGCGCGCCCGAGATGCTGCGCGAGGCGGTGACCAGGCCGCCCGCGCGGCCGGGCGCGAAGGCAGCTGCGAGATCCGCCACGCGCCCGCCCTGAGCGCCCACGCCGGGGAGCAGGAACGTCGCGCAGGGCATCAGCTCGCGGGCCCGCTTCAGATGATCCGGCCCGGTCGCCCCGACGACGGCGCCCACGTCGCTCAGCCCCGCCGCGCCGACGCCCGCGGCGCCCAGCCGATCGACGATCACGGCGATCCGCTCCCATACGCGCCCCCCACCCTCCACGGCCAGATCCTCCACATCGGCGGCGCCCGGATTCGACGTGCGCACGAGCACGAGCACGCCCGCGCCGCTCGCGCGCGCGGCCGTCACGAAGGGCTCCAGCGCATCGACGCCCATCAGTGGGTTGACCGTCACCAGGTCCGCGCCCAGCCCCTGCAGCCTGCCGAACGGGCTGTCCGCGCCGCCCAGCAGCGCCGCGGCGTAGGCCCCCGCGCTGACGTCGATGTCGCCGCGCTTGCCGTCGGCGATCACCAGCAGGCCAAGCGACCGCGCGTGCTCGGCGACCTCCATCAGCGCCGCCCAGCCAGGCGCGCCGAGCAGCTCAACCCGCGCGAGCTGCAACTTCACGGCGACGATCGCCTGCGCCGTCGCGTCGATCACCGCGCGGCAGTGCTCGAGCACGGCCGCGGCCGCCCGATGCGCCGGCTCCAGCGCTTGGCCCGCTCCGGCCTCCTGCGCGGCGCTGCCCTGCGGCCACAGTGCGCTCGGGTCGGGGTCGAGCCCGAGCACGATCTGCGACTCACGCTCGGCCACGCGCGCGGCGAGCGTGTCCGCGAAGGCGACCGCCAGGCTCAGCGGCCCTTCACCGCGCTCTTCAGCCCGCTGCCGGCGGTGAAGCGCGGTACCCGCGAGGCGGCGATCTGGATGCGCTCGCCGGTGCGCGGATTGACGCCCATCCGCGCACTGCGATCGCTCACGTGGAACTTCCCGAATCCTGCCACCGTGACCTCGCTGCCGCGGCGCAGTGCGTCCTCGACGGTGGCGAGCACCGCGTCCACCGCACGCCCGGCATCCTGCTTGGTCAGCGCAGCGCGATCCGCAACCTGGTCGACCAGCTCGGCCTTCGTCACTTGGCCCTCCTCGTTGTTGAAACCATGCATTCGACGCTAACACCATGCGCGGACGGGCGCCAGGCCCGCTCATGACCGCGTCGGGGCGGGCCGATCGGCAAGAATGCGCCGATGAGCGTCACCCGCATCGCCTGGGCCGCAACCGTGTTCGTGGCGCTGCTCACCGCCCTGCTGCTGCTGCTCGGCGGCTACACCGGCTACGCCGGCCTCGGTCTCGCGGTCGCGATCGCCGCCGCCATAAACCTGCTCTGAGCGCCGGTCAGGCCCGCCCCCGCGCGAACCCTGCTCAGTCCTCGGCGGGGGCCTCGGTCAGCCAGGCGATCAGCGCCCGCGCGGCGCGCCCGCGGTGGCTGATGGCGTCCTTCTGCTCGTCGCTGAGCTCGGCCATCGTCAGCCCATCTGGACCGTCGTCTGGCAAGAAGGCCGGGTCATAGCCGAAGCCCCCCCGCCCGCGCGGTTGATCGGACAGGCGCCCCGTGCAGCGTCCCTGAAAGACCCGCTCGACGCCGTGCGCCGGGTCGACGTAGGCGATCGCGCAGACGTACTCCAGCGCGCTGCCGGCCGGCGCCTCTCCCAGCAGCTTGCCGAGGTTCTGCTCGTCGGTCGCGCCCTCGCCGGCGTACCGCGCCGAGCGCACGCCCGGCGCGCCGCCGAGCGCCGCCGCCTCGATGCCCGAGTCGTCGGCGATGCTCGGCCGGCCCGTCCCCGCCGCCGCCGCGCGCGCCTTGCCGAGCGCGTTCTGCGCGAAGGTCTCGCCGTCCTCCGGCGGCAGGTCCACCGAGCCGGGCAGCGACTGCAGCGTCCAGCGCTCCCCGCCGGGCGCATCTGCGAGCAGGCGGGCGAACTCGCGCCGCTTGTGCTCGTTGTGCGTGGCCAGCAGCAGCTTCACGCCGCCTCCTGCCCTGCGGTCACGCGGCGGCCGAGGCGACCCGTGCGATCGCCTGCTCCTGCGCTGCGCGCAGCTGCTCGATCCCAGCCGCCGCCAGCGCCAGCAGCTCGTCCAGGTGAGCGCGCGACAGCGGCGTGCGCTCGGCCGTCGCCTGCACCTCCACCAGCCCGCCGTCGCCGGTCATCACGACATTCGCATCCACCTCGGCCGTGGAGTCCTCGGAGTAGTCGAGGTCGAGCAGCGCGAGGCCGCCGACCATCCCGCAGGAGACCGCCGCCAGCGAGCCCGTCAGCGGCGAGCGCTCCAGCTTGCCCGAGTCGCGCAGCGCCTTGCACGCCAGCGACAGCGCCACGAACGCGCCGGTGATCGACGCGCAGCGCGTGCCGCCGTCGGCCTGCAGCACGTCGCAGTCCAGGTAGATCGTTCGTTCGCCGAGCGCCTTGAAGTCGATCACGCCGCGCAGCGAGCGCCCGATCAGGCGCTGGATCTCCACCGTGCGCCCGTCCTGGCGCCCGCGGGTGGCGTCGCGCTGCTTGCGCTGGCCCGTGGACGCCGGCAGCATCCCGTACTCCGCCGTCAGCCAGCCCTTGCCCCTGCCGGCCATCCAGCGCGGGACGCTCTCCTCCGCCGAGGCCGTGCAGATCACGCGCGTCTCGCCGACCGAGATCAGCGCCGAGCCGGTCGCCGTGCGCATGAAGCCCGGCTCGATCTCCGTCGGGCGCAGGTCGCCGCCCCCGCGCCCGTAGCTGCGCGTGGGTGCGTCGGACGCGCTCACGCGACCGCCTCCACCGCGGCCAGCTGCACATGCTCGACGTCGCCTAGCGGCATCTGCAGAAAGCGCGTGCCCAGCTCCGTGAAGGCCCGCGTGTCGCCGGTGCAGAGAAAGCGATAGTCGCCCTCGCCCTCGCGCGGGTTGGCCAGCGAGCGCGTGCTCAGGGCGTGCTCGACCTGGCGCGCCAGCGCTGCCCCCGAGCTGATCAGCTCGACCTGCGGGCCGAGCATCCGCTGCAGCATCGGGCGAATAAGCGGGTAGTGCGTGCAGCCGAGGATCACCGTGTCGACGGCCGCCTCGCGCAGCGGCTCGCACGCCTCGCGGACCGTCTGCACGGCGCGCTCGTCGAACTGCTCGCCCGCCTGGATGATCGCCGCCAGACCCGGACACGGGACCGGATACAGCGTCACGTGGGAGTCGATCGCGTGCACCGCCTGCTCGTAAGCACCGCTCTGCACCGTCGTCGGCGTGGCGAGCAGGCCGATGCGCCCGGTGCGCGTGCTCGCCACCGCCTGCGAGGCCTCCGGGCGCACGACGCCGAGCACGTCGACGCCGAGCGTCGTCTCGAGCATCCGTCGGCGCAGGCTCGGGAGGGCCGCCGCAGTCGCCGAGTTGCACGCCACCACCAGCAGCTTCGTGCGCCGGCGCAGCAGCTCCTCGGCGATCTCCGCCGAGAACTGCGCCAGCTGCTCCG
>JAXDGQ010000060.1:0-5395 GCA_034664965.1 Solirubrobacteraceae bacterium
GGCGAAAGCAAAGAAGCCACAGCGGGCACACACGGCAGCTCGCTCACGGGCGTCAGCGTCGGCGCTAACACGCTCGCCCCCGAACCGACGCTCAACCACGTCAGCGGCGGCAGCAACCCGACGTTCACGGTGAACGTCGAAAACGGCGGCGAAAGCACCGAGACGAACGTCAAGGTCAACGTCGTCGTGACCGCCGGCGGCAAGCAGTTCAAGGCCTCTCATGCGATTGAAAAGATCGAACCGGGCAAGACGGTCAGCGTCGACATTCCCGTCAACGGCGTGCCCCTCGGCGCCGCTGCCAAGGTCGAAGTCAGCGTCGAAAAGGTCCCCGGCGAGACGAACACCGAAAACAACAAGGGCACGTCCCTCGTCGTCTTCGGGAAATAGGCCGCCGGCGCAACAAGGCGGCGCCGCCAACGGCTAAGTTGTGCCGATGGGCAGTCTCGCCACGAAGATCACCGACACGCAGGGCATCATCGCGATCGGCGCCGGCGCCGTCGCCGTGATCGCGCTGATCTGCTGCGCCGCGCTGATGCTGAGCATGCGCCGGATGCGCCGGGCCCAGCAGCTGGTGCTCGGCGACGCCGGCCAGCAGGACGTCATCGCGCACGCGGCGCGGCTGCAGGAGGCCTTCGAAGCGCTGCGCGCGTACGTCGACGATGTCGCGCTGAGGCTCGACGGGCGCGTGGCCGGAGTCGAAGCGGCGATGCGCGGGACGATCGCCCACCGCGCGCTCGTCCGCTACGACGCCTACAACGAGCTGTCCGGGCACCAGTCGCTCTCGATCGCGCTGCTCGACGATCAACAGTCGGGCGTGGTGCTCTCGTGCATCCACCATCGCGACCAGGCGCGCGTGTACGCCAAGCAGGTGACCGCCGGGCGCGGGGAACTGGAGCTGTCGCCCGAGGAGGCGGAGGCCGTGCGCGTGGCGCTCGCCGCGCCCGCCGCCCAGGGCACCGCCGAGCAGTCGGCCTGAGATGTCTTGCGGCGCGCGGGCGCGCGTCGGCTTCCTCGGGCCGGCGGGAACGTTCACCGAGGAGGCGCTGCTGGCGAGCGCGGCCGGCGATGCGATCGAGCCCGTGGCGCTGGCGAGCATCTATGAGACCGTCGCCGCGCTGCGCCGCGCGGACGTGCGCTGGGCGATCGTGCCGATCGAGAACTCGCTGGACGGGTCCGTCAGCGTCACGCTCGACCTGCTGGCGGAGCAGGACAGCGACGTCGAGATCGCCGGCGAGGCGCTGCTGCGCGTGCGCCACTCGCTGATCGCCCCAGCGCCGATCGAGCTCGCGGAGATCGACACGATTCTCACGCATCCACAGGTGCCCGGGCAATGCGCGCGCTTCCTGCGCGCAGAGCTGGCGCACGCGCGGATCCTGCCCGCGAGCTCGACGGCCGCCGCCGTGCGCACGGTGATCGACGAGGGGCAGCGCGGGCACGCGGCGATCGGGACCGGGCTCGCCGCGAGCATCTACGGCGGGGCGATCCTGCGCGAGGACGTCGAGGACCGTCCCGACAACGAAACGCGCTTCGTCTGGCTGGCGCGCAGCGGCGAGGCGCACGCGCCCCCGCTTGCCGCGACGGGCGAGCGCCCGACGGCCGCGGAGTGCAAGACATCGCTCGTCTTCTGGGGCCGCGGCGCCGAGAGCCCGGGCTGGCTGGTGCGCTGTCTGGACGAGTTCGCCCGCCGCCAGATCAACCTGACGAAGATCGAGTCTCGCCCGCGCCCCGGGCGTCTCGGGCGCTACATGTTCTTCGCCGATCTCAACGGCCGTGGCGAAGATGCGGCCGTGGGCGAGGCGATCGACGGACTGCGCGCGCTGTGCGAGCACGTGGGCGTGCTCGGCTCATATCGCGCCGCCGAGCCGGCCGTGGCGCCGCTGCAGGACGGCGGCTGAGCCCCCGCCACGGGGCGCGGACCCCCGCTAGACTCCCGCGTTGACGATGGAGATCACTGTCCCACCAGAGCCGGTGGGGTCCGTGTCGCCCTCCGAGCACCAGCGGCGCGGACCTGAGGCATCGCCGAGAACGGCGATGGGCGGTCGAGTGCTCGTGCTGAACGCGACGTATGAGCCGATCAACGTGTGCACGGTCCGTCGCGCGGTCGTGCTGCTGCTGAAGGAAAAGGCCGAGCTGCTCGAGCGCGGGCTGTGGGAGCTGCACTCCGAGAGCGCCACGCTGGCGCGCCCGGTCGTGATCCGTCTGGTCAGCTATGTCAACGTCCCACGCGACGCGCACCGGCGCAAGATCACGCGGCGGGCGGTGTTCGCGCGCGACAGCTGGACCTGCCAGTACTGCGGCTCGCGCTCCAACCTGACCGTCGATCACGTGATCCCTCGCTCCAAGGGCGGCTCGTCGAGCTGGGAGAACATCGTCGCCTCGTGCGCACCCTGCAACCGGCGCAAGGGCGACCGGCTGCCGCGCCAGGCCGGCATGCACCCGCGCCACGCCCCGCGGACGCCGCGCGCCGAGATCTTCATCCACGTCGCCAGCCCGACCATCCCGGCGGCCTGGCTGGCGTACCTCCCTCAGGCGGCCTGAAAAGGCGGAGGGCGCCACGACGGGCGCCCTCCGCTCACTGCTCTGACTGGAAAACCGAAACGACGAAAAAAGGCGTGCCGGAGGGACCAGGACCGGCGGTCGTCTCGGGGTGTCCCGGGTTGGATTCCGCTAAGCGGTCCAGCCTGTCCGACCTAGCGGCCGGTCACCTCCAGGGTCCCGCAAAAACTGTCAGACAACGTTAGGACCACCTCCTTTCTCTGGTCCGCTCAGATTAGCGGACAGGGCTGACGGGCGCTGGAGGTGACTGGGGCCGTGCGCTCAGCGGACGATGACGCCGAACTCCTGCGTGTACAGCGCGCCGCCGACGCCTTCGGCGAGCTCCTCGGGCACCGCGGGCTCGACGTCGATCCCGGTGTCGCGATACCTGCCTTCGAGGATGTTCGCGAGGTGCTCGGGCGAGGCGATCCAGGCGCTGACGATCGACTGCGGCGTCGCGAGCGTGAGCGTGCCCCAGGCGAGGTTCTCGCCGACTACGTAGCCGACTTCGGAGCTGGGGATGTAGCCGGTCGTGCGTACGCGCTGCACGGGTGTGAGCCCGGACGGCGAGACGTGATCGAAGTAGTCGAGCGAGAGCATTTCCTTGCCGTGGCTCTCCGCGGCCCGTTCCAGGCCGGGGTCTGCGCCCAGCGGCTCCAGGCCGTTCTGCGCGCGCTCGTTGTTGATCAGGCAGAGAACCGCGGCGCGGGCGAGCGCGAGATTCCCGGCTTCGGGAATCAGCTGGGTGTTCTGACAGGGCGTTGCGAGCACCCTGGCGATCACGCCTGCGCGGGCCGCGGCCGCTGCGCCGGCGCCGGATACGGGTTTGCGCCCGGTTGGACGCGGGCGCGGCGGGCGCGGCGTGCGGCTCGCGCTGCGGCTGGTCGTCGTGCGACAGCTCGCGCGGTGCATTGCGTGAGAACCCGCGCGCGTTGTCTTGCAGGCACCTGCATTGTGGCGCTCGTGCGCGGCGCGTGCGTGCCCTGTTGAGCGCGCTGCGACAGCGTGACGGGTGTCGCCATGAGCCACCGTCGTGTCATGCGCGGCGGCGGCAGCCGAGCCCCCCAAGGCCGCCCAGGCGGCGATCGGGGCGGCCATTGCAATGAGGGTTCCCGGGCGGGTCACCCTCTGCCTGTCGGCGCTGCCCTGCGTTCATCTGAGGCTTTAGGGGCGAATCTGGACGGGTTGAGGCCGGCGCCTCAGGAGCCGTCGTCCTCGGGCGCCTGGGCCGGGCCCTCGTCATCGAGCTCGGGCGCTGCGCCGTCAACCGGCGAAGGGAAGGCCTCGTCGGCGTCCTCGCCCGCGTCGACCACCAGCGCGACCGCGCTGACCAGATCCTCGTCCTTGAGGTTCATCACGCGCACGCCCGTCGCCGAGCGGCCCTGCTGAGAGATGCCGCCGGCCGAAGTCCGCTGAACCATGCCGCCGACGCTGATGAACACCAGTTCCTGGTGCTCGCGAACCACGAGCGCTCCGGCGAGGCCGCCCTTGCGCTCGGTCAGGCCGATCGTCTTTACGCCTTTGGCGCCGCGATTGGTCTTGCGGTACTGGGCGATCTGCGAGCGCTTGCCGTAGCCGTTTTCTGTCACGACCAGCAGATCCATGTCGTCGCGCGCGACGTCCATCGCGATCACCTCGCCCTTCTTGCCGACGTTCATCCCGCGCACGCCGGTCGTGTCGCGGCCCATCGAGCGGGCGTCGGACTCGGCGAAGCGAACGGTCAGGCCGGCCTTGGAGACCATGATGATCTCGTCGCTGGGATCGACCGCGCGCACGGCGAGCAGCTCGTCGTCGTCGCGGATCTTGATCGCGATGATCCCGTCGGCTTTGATCGGCGTGTTGTAGGAGAGGAACTCGGTCTTCTTGACCGTTCCCGACCTGGTGGCGAACACGAGGTACTTGGTCTCGGTGAAGTCGCGCGTGGAGACGACCGCCTGGATGCGCTCGCCTTCGCGCAGCGGCAGGATGTTCACCAGCGCGCGGCCCTTGGCCGTACGCTGGGCCTCGGGCAGCTCATAGACCTTCGAGCGGTAGACCTTGCCGCGGTTGGAGAAGAACAGCAGGTAGTCGTGCGAGGAGCAGACGAACAGGTGCTCGATGAAGTCGCCGTCCTTCATGTCCATCCCGGTCACCCCGCGCCCGCCGCGCTGCTGCTGGCGATAGGTGGCCAGCGGCAGCGACTTGACGTAGCCGCTCTGGGTGATCGTGATGACCATCTGCTGGTCGGCGATCAGGTCCTCGATGTCGATCTCGTCCTCGGAGTGGCTGATCTCCGTGCGCCGCTCGTCGCCGAAGCGCTCGGAGATCTCCGACAGCTCCTCCTTGATCACGGCGAGCACGCGTGACTCGTCGCCGAGGATCGCGCGCAGCTCGGCGATCCGCTCGGTCACGTCGGCGTGCTCCTGTTTGATCGCGTCGGCCTCGAGCGCTGTCAGCTGCGACAGGCGCAGGTCGAGGATCGCGGTGGCCTGGATGTGGCTGAGCTCGAAGCGCTCGACCAGCTGCTCGCGCGCGGCGTCGCGGTCGCGCGAGCCGCGGATCAGCTCGATGATCGCGTCGAGGTGCTCGAGCGCGATCAACAGGCCCTGGAGGATGTGCGCGCGCGCCTCCTTTTAGGACAGCTCGTGCTTGGTGCGGCGCACGATGACCTCACGCTGGTGGGCCACGTAGTTGTGGATGATCGCGCGCAGGTTCAGCGTGCGAGGGACGTTGTCGACCAGCGCGACCATGTTCACGCCGAAGGTGGATTGCATCGGGGTGTGCTTGTAGAGCTTGTTGAGCACAACCTTGGGGATCGCGTCCCGCTTGAGCTCGATCACCAGGCGCATCCCCCGCTTGTCGGACTCGTCGCGCAGATCGG
>JAXDGQ010000061.1:0-2622 GCA_034664965.1 Solirubrobacteraceae bacterium
CCGTGCCCGTCTCGATCTACGTCGCGTTCAACGCCGGCGGGCCGGGCGTCCACGGCTGGGGCGCGGCGATGTCTACCGACACGGCCTTCGCGCTCGGCGCGCTGGCGCTGTTGACGCCGCGCGCGGCCACGCGCCTGCGCGTGTTCATGCTCACACTCGCCGTCGTCGATGACCTCGGCGCGCTTGTCGTGATCGCGACGGTGTACACCAAGCGCGTGTCGGTCACGGCGCTGCTCGTCGCGGTCGGGCTGTTCGCCCTGCTGCTCGCGCTGCGCTTCGCACCGTGGCGTCGCCAGCTTTCGGTGCTCGCGGGCGTAGCGCTGTGGGTGGCGCTGTTCGAGTCGGGAATCGATCCGGTGATCGGCGGTCTTGCAGTGGGGCTCGTGACGAGTGCCTACCCCCCGTCGCGTGAGGATCTCGAGCGTGTCACGGAGCTGACGCGTTCGTTTCGCGAGCAGCCGACTCCCGAGCTGGCGCGCTCGGCGCAGCTCAGCGTCCTCTCCGCTATCTCGCCCAACGAGCGCCTGCAGTACGCGCTGCATCCGTGGACGAGCTATGTCGTCGTGCCGCTGTTCGCGCTTGCCAACGCGGGCGTCCACGTCACGGGGTCGCTGCTCGACAGGGCGATCTCCTCGCCGATCACGCTGGGAATAGTCGTCGGCTACGTGGTCGGCAAGCCACTCGGCATCTTCGCGGCCTCGTGGCTGGCCACCCGGCCGATCTTCCACGGGCCGCGACCGCCGATCAGCTGGCCGCTGCTACTCGGCGGCGGCGCGGTCGCGGGGATCGGATTCACCGTCTCGCTGCTGATCTCCCAGCTCGCCTTCACGGGCGAGCGGCTGCAGGAGGCCAAGCTCGGCGTGCTCGGCGCCGCGCTGATCGCCCCGATCGTCGCGTGGGCGATCATCCGGCTCGTGAAACGGCTGCCGACCACCGTGCGCGCACGTCAGATCAGCGGCACGGCGGAGGATCTGATCGACCTGGCCGAGGACGTGGACCCAGAGCGAGATCACATCCGCGGACCCGAAGACGCCCCCGTGACGCTCGTCGAGTACGGAGACTTGGAGTGCCCCTACTGCGGCCAGGCCGAGGCCGTCGTGCGTGAGCTGCTGTCCTCCTCCGAAGACGATGTGCGCTACGTGTGGCGCCACCTGCCGCTCAACGACGTCCACAGCAAAGCGCAGCTGGCCGCGGAGGCCGTCGAGGCAGCGGGCGCTCAGGACCGCTTCTGGGAGATGTATGACGCGCTCCTGTCCCATCAGGAGCAGCTGAGCCCGGAGGACATCGGGCGCATCGCGCAAGAGCTCGGGCTCGACCTCGACCGCTTTTGGAGCGAGATCCGAAACCACGATCACGCGCAGCGGGTGGCCGAAGACGTCGCCAGCGCAGACGCCAGCGGCGTGTCGGGGACGCCGACGTTCTTCATCAACGGCCGCCGCCATCAGGGCGCCTACGACATCGACACGCTGAGCGCCGCCGTGCGCGCGGCGCGCCAGCGCGCACGGTTGACGACCGCCGGCGCTCCCGGCTGAGCTGGCGCGCGCGTCGAGGACCCGGTCCTTCGCACAGTCGTCTGGATCGGCCGCCCGCGCTTCAGCGCCTGTGAGATGTGCCGAAGCATTTCCTATGTCGCTCCTGCGCGCGTGCAAGCGCCTGACCGGAAGTCTGACGCTCACTCAACGCGTCGCTCTGATGAGCCTGGTGCCGATGGTCGTGCTCGGGTTCGTGCTGACACGGGTGATCGAGCGTCAGGTCGCGTCCCACAGCGTCGCCGATGCGAGCCAGTCGGCTCATCTGATCGCCAACATAGGCATCCAGCCGCTGCTCACTCCGCGCGAGCTGGCCGCCGGTCTCACGCCGTCGCAGATACGCGAGCTCGACAAGCAGCTGCGGGCGCGTTCGACGACCCAGGATCTCGCGCGCATCAAGATCTGGAACAGGGCGCACGTCGTCGTCTACTCCGACGACCACCGCCTGATCGGCCATACGTTCGCGGCCGCCAGCGACCTGAAAGAGGCGCTCGAGGGGCATGCGAACAACGCCGACGTGGTGACGCCGCAAGCGGACGCGGAGACCGCCAGCGAGGTCGGGCTGGGGCAACTCGTCGAGGTCTACGTGCCCCTGCGGTTCGCAGCCTCGGGCCCGCCGGCCGGCGTCTTTGAGATCTATCTCAGCTATCGCCCGATCGCAGCGGCGATCGCTCACGACAAGCGCCTGATCGCGCTCGTCGTGGCAATCGGCCTCGCCGTGCTGTGGGCGATCCTCTACCGGATCGTCGCGCAGGCCTCGCGCCGACTGCGCCGCCAGTCTCGCGAGAACTACACGCTGGCCCGCTATGACCCGCTGACCGGCCTGCCAAACCGCACGCTGTTTCGCGAACGCGTGGATGGCGCGCTGCGCCGGTCCGGGGAGCGCCGCGATGCGATCGCGGTCCTGCTGATCGACCTCGACGGCTTCAGCGAGATCAACGCCACGCTCGGCAATCCGACCGGCGACGCCGTGCTCTGTGCGACCGCTCGGCGCCTGCGATCACAGCTGGGCCAGGACACGCTCGTCGCGCGCATCGGCGGCGACGAGTACGCGATCCTCTGTCCGCGTGCCGACGGCGTATCCGGCGCGCTG
>JAXDGQ010000062.1:0-4354 GCA_034664965.1 Solirubrobacteraceae bacterium
CGGCGAGCGGCGTCCCTTCCGCGAACTTGTCCGGCGTCGCTTTCGTGGCGAATTCGCGCAGGTCGTAGCTGGCCGCCGTGCCGACGTTCCAGTCGTCGCCGGGCGCCGTCCAGCAGATTTTGCCGGGGCCGGTGAAGCGCAGCGACGCGGGCGCGAGCGGCGGGCGCGTGTCGTCGCCGTAGTGGCCGGTGTTGCGATCGTTCTGGTGCCAGTGCCAGGCGTCGGTGTTGGCGCTCGCCAGCCCCGGCGTCGTGTAGGCGTGCAGCCAGCCCTCGCGCAGGCCGACGACGACCGTGTTGGTGCCGTTGCCCTGCAGGTCGCCGACCGCTGGGGTGAACAGCGACCAGCCGCCGGTCCACTTCGGCCATCCGGCGACAGGCTGTCCGGTGCTGCCGTCCCAGGCCTGCAGCGCGCCGGAGTCGGCGCCGAGCACGATGTCCGCTTTGCCCGACCCCGACACGTCGGCCAGGGCGGGCGCCGAGAGGAAGGCCAGGCCCTGGACGGCCTGGGTGTACTGCGGCAGGTTGGCGCCTGTTTCCGGGTTCCACGCCTCGATCGCCGAGCGCACGCGGATGCCGAGGCCGGGCGTCTCGACGACGCCGCTGACCACGTCGGTCACCGCAGAGGAGGACTGCACGGCCGTCAGCGTTCCCGCCGGGCCGAGCTTGCCCAGCGAGGCGCTCGTCGTGAAGTGGACCAGCGGCGAGGCCGGGTTGACGATCGGGTTGCCGGCGTCCGGCGGGATCGTCCCGGGGGTCTGCGGGTTCATCGTGGCGTTGCGCAGGTCAACCGTCTGGGCCAGGAACAGCCCCGGGTTGGCGACCAGCTTGGGGCCGGTCTGGGAGTCGTAGGACGCCGGCGTCTGCACGCCCTCGGTGATGAAGTCCTGCGCGGTGCCGTATCCCTGCTCGGCGGCCGGCAGCGCGACCGGGAAGTTGGGCAGTCGCGCGCCTCCCGAGTGGCCGTTGCCCTGTGAGGAGTAGCCCTCGACGAACCCGTACACGGGAGCCCCGCCGGCTCCTTCGGCCTGACCGAACTCGGTGTCCTGCATCGCCACGACGACGTCCGGGTGACCGTCGCCGTCGACGTCGACGAGCGTCGGCGTGGTGGCGATCTTGTAGTCGCGCGCGTACTGGCATTTGGCCGCTTCGGCAGCGCACGCGCCCGGTTTGGGCAGCGGGTTGGGCGGATCGGTCGACACCGGCCAGCCGGGCACCGGCGCGCCGTCGGGCTGCCAGGCGTAGACGTGGCCGTCCCAGCCGCCGATAACGATGTCCAGCTTGCCGTCGCCCTGCAGGTCGCCGAGCGCCGCGCCGCCGACGTTGCCGGTCGACGGATGGCGCACGTAGTCGGCCTCTTCCGGCGGCACCGACATGCGCGCGAAGGCGCGGTCGGTTTCCACGGGGAAGCCTTTGAGCAGTTTGCCTTTGGCGTTCCAGGCGTACACGCGCCCGTCCTCGCCGGTGACGACCACGTCCAGTTCGCCGGTGTGGAGCAGGTCGCCGACGGCCAGCGGCGCGATGATCGGTTCGTGCGGCTGCGGGATCGCTCCGGAGGTCCAGGCCGAATCCCCGAGGTAGTTGTATTTGTATTTCGGATCGACGCCGCGCGCGAGCTTGGTCTGCACCGGCCACCCGGGCGCCTCTGAGCCGTCGGGACGGAAGGCGTGCACGGTGCCGTCGGAGCCGGCGACGATCACGTCCAGGCCGCCCCGGCCCTCGATGTCGGCGAGCGACGGCGAGGACTCGATCGAGGTGCCGAGGTTCCTGTGCAGCGCGGGCACTTCGCTGGGGTCGTGGCGCAACTGAAACACGCGGCGATCCTCGCCCACGCGACCGGAGGCGTCGGTGACGCGCACGCGCACGGTCACGTCGTAGCGCTCGATCGCCAGGCGGTCGGCGCTCGGCGCGCTGTACTGGCCCGACCAGAAGTTCGAGGGGATTTCCGAGAGCTCAATCGAGCCGCTGGCGGTCTGCGGCGCGCCGCCCGAGCCGGAGGCGAACGTGTGGAAGTCGGTGTTCGCCGGCTCCGGGCCGGCGGCGTACTGCAGCTCCCAGCTGTAGGAGGGCGAGCGCGCGGCGGCGACGTCGGCGTTCACGGGCACGGTCGACTGCTGCGTCGGGTCGACCTGGTCGTACCATTCCGGCGCGGTGATGTCGGCGGTCGGCGGGATGTCGCCTTCGTGCACCGCCTTCATCGCCTTGAAGACGTTCGGGCGACCGTAGCCGTACTGCAGGTTCCACTCGGCGTTGGCCAGTCCCGGGAAGCACGTCGGGCAGGGGGTCGATTCGATCGAGCTCGAGTTCGCGCGCGTGACCTGGAAGACCTCGTTGGCGTCGAGCGGCTGGGAGATCTGTTTCTGCGCGGTGGCGTCCTCGCCCGAGGAGGCCACGAGCGCGGCGACGCCGGCCGTGGTCGGCGTGGCGGCAGAGGTCGAGCCGTCGCCCGTCGGCACGCTGAACAGCGCGTGCGCGCCGTAGGAGGTCAGCGTCGCGCGCGAGCGGAACGTGGAAGCGGTGAGGTCCTGGGGCAGCGAGGTCCCGCCGCGGTTTGACTGGTCGGAGACGAGCGAGTTGCCCGGCCAGACGTGCGGGAAGCGCATGCCCTCGGTGTGATCGGCCGACTCGAAGTCGTTGGATGCCCAGGCGATAACGACTCCGTGTTTGTAGGCGTACTGCACCGCGCCGAGCATCGCCGGCGTCTGCCCGAGCGCGGCGGTCGTCACGTCGATCACCTTCGCGCCGGCGTCGACGGCGAAGACGATTCCCTCGGCGACGCGGTCGGGGCGGTCGATCGCCTCGTCGCCGAGCTTGACCGACAGCAGTCGGCAGCCGGGGCACACGCCGACGCCGCCGAAGTTGTTGTTCGCGGTCCCCAGCAGCGTCTCGGACTCGCCGTTTGCGTGGTGGTAGATCGTGTTGTCGGTCTGCGGGTCGTTGGTGTCGCGGTGGAAGTTCCAGCCGGAGATGTCGTTGGGGTAGCCGTTGGCGTCGTTGTCGTAGCTCCCGTTTTTCGGGCATTTGGAGATCAGGTGGCTGGTGAGCTGGCAGTGCCCGAAGGCGATGATCAGATCCTCGGGCGTGATCCCGCCGGCCTGCGGGTTGGCGCGCGCGACGCGCGGGTCTTTGGCGTAGTCCTCGACGTTCACGGTGCCGTCGCCGTTGAGGTCATACGTCCCATGCGGCTGTCCGGTGGCGTCGTCGGGATAGGGCAGCTCGCCGATGTTCAGGTAGGCCTGGTCGCGCAGGTCGTTGGCGTCTGGAAGCTTCCAGTTGACGCCGCCCTCCATGTAGGCGACCGTCACGTGGCCCATGCCGTAGGCGGCCCACGCGCGGTTGACGCTCATGCCCGCGGCGCCTTCGGGGTCGCTCGCGGCCGGAGCCGTCTGCGGGATGCAGTCGAACAGCTGCCACTCCTCGGAGTTCCACGTCGAGGGGCCCGGGAAGCTGCGCTCGGCACCGGCGTAGCCGGGGTCGTTGGGTCCGCTGATCGAGCTCGTGCACGTGGCCGCGCTGGCACCGCCGGGCGCGGCCAGCGCGAGCACCAGCGCCAGCCCCGCGATCGACCCGCCGTGGACCCGCAACGACCTCATGTGACCCCTCCCCGCTCGCCCGTGCTTTAGCGCGCCTTTACCCAGGCCGGCGCAGTCCAAACCCCCGGACAGCCGTCCGCGGGGGTCACATGAGCGCTGGGACGGAGCTACGTCTTCACACCGCCCCCGGACCTGGCAGAGCGCCTGAAGGCTGCTCACTGAGCAGCACAGCCGCATCGCGCGATGAGTTTGGAAGCGTAAGCTCGTCCTACCTCCAGAACCCCATCCCCCCGAAGGAGGAAGCAAATGTCAGACACGCAGACCGGCACCCGCATCACACAGGTCGGGACCGTGATCGTCCCCGTCTCAGACCAGGACGCGGCGATCGCCTTCTACACCGAGAAGCTAGGCTTCGAGAAGCGCCTGGACGTCCCGTTCGGCAACGGCGACCGCTGGGTCGAAGTCGCCCCCGCTGGCGCCGACACGACGGTCGCGATCGTCAAGCCGCGCCCGGGCGAACCGACCGGCATCGAGACGCGCATCGCGCTCTCGAGCCAGGACATCGACGCCGACCACGCCGAGCTCAAAGGCCGCGGCGTGGACGTCGACGACGAGGTGTCGCGCATGGGCGACCCCGTCCCGCCGATGTTCTTCCTGCGCGACCAGGACGGCAACAAACTGTTCGTCGTGCAGACCAGCTGACTTCTGCCGTGAACGGCGCCCCGCGCTCGATCGATCGCGCGGCGCCGTTTGCCCGGCAGCGCAGGCCGTCGCGGTGGAACCGGCTCAGGCGTGCGCCGCGTGGCGCGCGGGCTCGATCAC